>JBARVU010000193.1:0-14921 GCA_049646425.1 Phormidesmis sp.
AGTTCCGAGGGAAGCTTGCCCAAATATTACTGCTGTTAAAGCCGGTAAAGATTGGCTTCAGCCCGTAGTGCTTGAAAATCCAGGTGCTGCGGCTGATGCGTTGACGCCAACGCAGTTTTTCTAAATAGGTAAACGGATCGTAAAAGAGTTTGTACAGGTGGCTTTCTCCAGGCAACTTGACCACATCAGGATGCTGAGAGATCATCTCCGAGAGCCAGCTAGTTCCTGAGCGCGGGCACCCAACCACGAAAATTTTTCGATAGGCCGGCTTCGATGTGTCGTTAGCAGTCTCTAACATTTATCCTCGCAGTTTTCAACGTCGCCGGGCCGAAAGTAAAGACCGAGTATTCCCTATGCTATCTCGCTGTTTACTATAACCTTTACTATAAGAAAGGTAAAAACTAGACAGTGCCGGGCTAGCCTATGGCAAGACTGCCAACGCTTAAGTTTGATCGGGGCACCTTGGTGCTGCATCCGCCGCCGCCGGGCAAAGCTTGGATTGACTATGCGGTTTGGGATGATCGCATCGAGCGCTTCCGCGTACCCGCTGACCAGTATCGCCCGCTGGTAGAGGCGCTGCGAGCAGAGGGCGTGCGCTTTGAAGATAAGGTGCAGACGTTCGAGCCGATAGCGTTGGGCGCTGAGCTGAGTTTGACGCCCTATGCGCATCAGCAGGAGGCGCTGCTGGCCTGGAAGCAAAATGCTCGAAAAGGTGTGGTAGTGCTGCCGACCGCAGCCGGTAAGACCTACCTGGCGCAGATGGCGATGCAGGCGACGCCGAGGCGGACGCTAATCACGGTGCCGACGCTGGATCTGATGCATCAGTGGTATGCGAATTTGGAGGCGGCTTTTCCGGCGGTGGAAGTGGGCCTGCTAGGGGGTGGATCGCGCGATCACACCCCGATCCTGGTCGCCACCTACGACAGCGCTGCCATCTACGCCGAAAGCTTGGGCAATCAGTACGCCCTGCTGATTTGCGATGAGTGCCATCATCTGCCGAGTGACTTTCACCGCAGTATTGCCGAGTATTCCATCGCACCCTACCGGCTCGGACTGACGGCGACGCCCGAGCGCTCTGATGGGCGGCATGAAGATCTCGAAAAACTGCTGGGCGCAGTGGTCTATCGGCGCACGTCTGAAGAGCTTTCGGGGACGGCGCTGGCACCCTACCAGATAGTGCAGCTCAAAGTGCAGCTGAGCGATGAGGAGCGCGATCGCTATAGTGCCCTCCAACAGCAGCGCAACGAATTCTTGCAAAAGTCGAATATTTGGCTCAGTAGCGCCGAGGGCTGGCAGCGTTTCGTGCAGGCCAGCGCCCAGTCACCAGCGGGCCGCCGGGCCATGCTAGCCCATCGTGAGTCTAAAAACATCGCTTTGGGCACAGCGGGGAAACTCACCTTGCTGGAGGAGTTGCTGAACAAGCACTATCCTGACCGCACGCTCATTTTCACTAACGACAACGCCACCGTTTACAAAATCTCGCAAGACTTTTTAATCCCCGCGATTACGCACCAGACGCCAGTGAAAGAGCGCCACAGCATTCTGCAAAAGTTTCGCAGCGGTGACTACAGTGTGATTGTTGTCTCTCATGTGTTGAATGAGGGAGTCGATGTGCCCGACGCGCGAGTGGCGATTTTGCTGTCGGGCAGTGGCTCTCCGAGAGAGTATATTCAGCGGTTAGGGCGGGTGCTGCGCAAGGGCAGCAGTGGCAAAATGGCGCTGCTGTACGAGGTCGTTGCGGAAGAGACCAGCGAAGAAGGCGTTTCCCGGCGAAGAAGGCAGCAGCCCCAGTCAGTTCCTGAAGTTGCACAGCTATCGCTAGTAGACGATTCTTCTACGAACACAGCAAAGCCGTACAAGGTCGTCGATTTCCCCCATGTCAGTCGGCGGGCGGCTGAACAGCCAGGCGAGTGGAAAGAAGACGAGTGACCTAGCTCAGCCACCGCTTTATTCGATTTATTGATATCCATACTGAGTATGACAAGGTTGATGCAGAAACGATCTGAACTAAGGTTGATGTATGGAAATACGCCCAATTAGAACTCAAGCTGATCATCAAGCAGCGCTTCGAGAAATTGAGTCGCTGTTTGATGCTGCTGAGAATACGCCTGAGTATGATCGGCTAGACATTCTAAGTACCCTCGTAGAAGCTTACGAAAGAACACATTTTCCGATTGAACTCCCTGATCCAATCGAGGCAATTCTGTACTACATGGATGCCCGTCGCTGGCCTCGTCGTGAATTAGAAACCTGTTTGGGCAGTCGAGCAAGAGTATCCGAGATTCTGTCTCGCAAACGTACTTTGACTCTGGAAATGATTCGGAAGCTGAATCAAGAGTTGAAGATTCCGGCTGAAATTCTTATTCAATCCTACGAGTCAGTACAGGCTTCTGCCTAACAACGCCCATACTCCCGACCGCCGAGAGTCCATTGATTGAGCGTTTGAAGTTATCTGCAGCGGGTGATGGAAAACGTCAGGCTACCGAAATCAAATGGTTAAGCTACTGAAATGACCGATGATCATCGCACGAATGCAAGAGTTTTTTGTGAAGCCGCCATTTCGCGTAGCGAACCGCTGGCGTGGTTCGAGGAACTGTATTCCGCTGCCCATGGAAACACTACGATCATTCCGTGGGCAGATCTCGAACCAAACCCAAATTTCGTGGAATGGCACCGTGTCGAAGGTTAAGATGGTAATGAAACGTTGGCATTATTCTCATGAGATTAGATCGTATTACGAGCAATCCAAAACGGATGAACGGGCAACCCTGCATTCGCAATCTTCGTCTTACGGTTCGTCGGGTGATTGAGCTGCTAGCCATTTATCCTGATCGAGAAGAACTATATCAAGAGTTTCCAGAACTAGAGGATGAGGACATCCGGCAAGCCTTAATTTTTGTTTCTTCCTACTTGGATGATCGCATCATTGAGCTACCCAATCGCTACGAAGTTGTTGCTTGATCAGGGGTTACCACTCTCTGCGGCAGCGCTACTGCGCGATGCAGGGATTGATACTGTACACGTGGGTGAAATTGGTATGTCTGAGGCCGAAGATGCGGAAATCATCCGGCAAGCGAGAGACGAAAGGCGTGTCGTTGCTACGCTCGATGCAGATTTCCATACATTGCTAGCGCTTGATGAAGCCATTTTCCCCTCAGTCATTCGCATTCGAATTGAGAGACTACGTACCCGCGCGTTAGCGGATCTGCTACTAACAATAGTTACTGAGTGCACAGAGGAATTAGAGCAAGGTTCGGCCGTTACAATTGAGCCAAGCCGTATTCGTATTCGTCGTTTGCCGCTGGTGCCTAATGCCTAACAACTTAAATGCAGCGGACAGTTGAGAGTCGTTGGTGCTAAGTTCCTGGTTATCTGCCGTCGCTGACTTGAGCCCGTTATACTTACATCTTGCAGTGCGTATATCCGTGCCCCAAAATCCACTTGGGATCATCGCTTTTGATAAGCTTTGGGTGTCATCCCTGTGATCTGACGGAAGACTTTTGTGAGATGAGTTTGGTTGGCAAAGCCGCAGTCTAGAGCAATGTCGCTAATTGAAGTTGCTTGTTGTTTCTGGGCTTGCTGTTTCAGTAGTTGCTTGGCTCGTTCCACACGTTGTTGCATTAAGTACCGATAGGGCGCGGTTCCCACCGATTGCTTGAAGGATCGGCTAAAGTGGGATGTGCTCATGCCAGTCAAGGTCGCCAAATCCAAAATCGATAAATCTTGTGCCAAATTCGCCTTCATGTAATTGACGACTCGCTTCAACTGTGATTGGGATAAACCGTTGGCTTTGAACTCAAGCGAAGGTGTGCTAACTGCGTAGTTCCCCGCCAAACGAGCAGCCAGCGCTGTTCCCAATGACTCGCCATACAACCGGCCAGACAGACAACCCGTTTGGATTTCGGTCTTGAGCGCGATCGCTAACTGCCCGATTACCGGATCAGTGATCGACACCTGTGGAATCAGTTCTACTTCACGCTGCATCAACTCTTGAGTAGTTTGATTCAGCAATATTGGGCAAATCGCAATCACCGAGAATTCGACTTCCCGATCCCAGTTTGTCCAATGATTTAGAAATGCTGGGATAACATCTATACGACCGTTGCCATGGGCATAGTGTTTAAATTTGCCGTCTAAACGGCGCTCTGCTTTGAAGCAACTCTTGGGGTCTGTGATCACCAGTGAATGTTGTAGAAGGCAATGCTCTACCGTTTGGTGGGGAGGATGGCAGTAGTGGGTGAAGGTTAACCCTTTCCATCCCGTATGATAGCTAGCGACTAGGGGCGAGTGTGGAAGCACGCGCGCTGCTTCCTGTTGGTTTGTCAGATCAAATGTATAGGTGGCATGACTCATGATGGACTTTAACCCCGTCGGGATTTCACATCCCAAGCAGAATTGGGATAATTTTAGCAGGATTGGATGAGACGGCAGGTCGGGGCTAAGACTACTTTAGGGGTGTCTCCTCTCCACCTACCGCTTATGCCAGATCAACCTGCACCCGAAACCCGACTGCTACGCACAGCGTATACGGCCTTTAACGCGCGTGACATTGATACCGCGATCGCCCTCATGACTGCCGACGTGCATTGGCCGAGAGCCTTCAAAGGCGGCTTTGTCTGTGGGCCTGAAGAAGTCCGCGCTTACTGGACGGAGCAGTGGAGCGAGATCAGTGGACATGTCGAGCCGGTTGCCTTTCACCTAGAGGAGGATGGGCAGATCCTGGTCGAGGTACATCAGGTCGTGCGCGATCTGGCCGGAGCCGTTCTTGCCGATGAGCACGTCGGCCACCGTTTCACCCTTGAGCATGGCTTGATTAAAGCGATGGAAGTCTGCCCACTTTCATCGTCCGGCCTCGGTGCCTAAAAAACACGGGGATATCCAGATAATTTCTCCTGAGGGCGATCGCGCCAGTCTGATCGGTAATGAATTGTTTACCCACCATTGAAAGCGATCGCAGCAAAAGCAAAGTACTTTGCTGAGAGCGATTAAACTGTAAAAGCTCTCAAGATCGTACTCTATGACTTTGCCGTTTGACGCTGCTGCTACTCAGGCGCGGGTAGATAAGTTCTGGCAGCTCCCTGCTAGCTTTGGCATGGAGCGCAATGCCTATCACAACTACCTGAATGAGCTGGTCAGCGATCGCTATGCCCTGATTCACGGGCTGCAAATTCTGCGGGACGAGCTACAGCTTGCCGCTGATAGCCCCACAGCAGTCAAATCCTGCGGCGCCGATCTGAGTTTGCCGAGCGTGGTGACGACCCTGGCCTATACCAACTGCGGCGATCGCATTCACCAGGGCGAAGCCACCAAGCGCTACCGCGATGTCGTGGCCTCCCGCTTTGCCACGCTCTCAGAGATTGGCGAGCTCAAGCTCGAAGCCTTTTTCCCGGCGGGCGGTGGCACTGATAACGGTGCTACGCTGGCCCATGTCACCGTCGCCCACGAGCTAGACGAACAGCTCAAATGGCAGCTCTATGCAGGCAATCCTCAGTCAATTTCGCTAGTCGCCATCGACCTGAAGACTCACGTCGGTCGGCTGCGCGAAGGCGGCAAGCACGTCACCTACGGCAAAACCCGCGAATCTCCCTGGCGCGAACCTCGGGCAGCCTGCGGCGCGATTGTCGGGGCACTCACCGACTATCATCCGCAAAACTTAATACACCGCCGCATTCGCGATGACCTGGGCGAGCGCAATTTTCAGTATCTTGCCAACAGTCATATCTTCACCGATGGCGGGGTCGATATCACTATGGCCATCGCCGCTGTGATCGTCGCCGTGCGCGGCATTCGCAATACGGCGCAGGCTTTAGGACAGGAGCTGGATGAGCGAGGATTGGCGCACCTCACGGCTAGCACCACCGTCAATCGACCCTCGCGAGATGATTTGGTGATCTATCTGGCACGGGCCACGGTGTTCAACGGCAAAATTCGCATTCAAAGCTTGGGCACCGGAGCCGAGCACTACGGCGGCTGTCTGCAAGAATACGCGGGCGAAATGCGACTGCAGCTGCGATACGGGGATTGGGACAATGAGAACTTGCCGGTTGAAGAGATCTCGTACAAGGTGCGAGAATCGGGACTGTCCGGTTAGTTTGAGCGGGTGTTAGCGCAGGGGCCACCAGGCCACTTTGTCTCTAGTTGCCCCGTAAACCGCTTTCATGCCCTCCGGATCGCAAACTCGAATCAGGTCTGTGGCGGTTTCGGCTTTTGAAGCGGCTTTGAGCAGCCCCACCTTGATCATTCCCTTGAGCACCTGTTCGACGGTGCGGTGATTGAGCTGGCAGGCTTTGGCAATCACGTCTATCGGTAGGTCAAAGCAAAAGTTGCCGTCGCTTTCGGGCTGGTTGCCGAGCGATCGCTCCTGATAAATCAGCGCCCTTAGCAGTGCCGCCACGGCCTGAGGTGGGTAGGCACTGCAGTTGAGCAGGTGATAGCGAAACTTTTCACGCAGCTCAAACAGCAAAATGTAGCGAGCCTGAAATTCTGGAATGCTCTGGTAAAGCGCCTGCGCAACCGCGCGAGGAATTTTGACCACGTCGGTCGTTTTGTACGCTTCTACCAGGCTGGGAAAGCCATGGTGAACCTGACCGTAGCTAAAGCCTAAGTTCAGCATGCCAAAACACCCGCCTGGATAGGTCAGGGCAATCACTCGGTCTAGCGGGGCGCTGCGAACCACCACCGGCCCGCCGGACAAAATGACGTAGAGATACTCCAGCTGGGCATCCGGTAAGTGAGCGGTATAGATGGGGCGACTGGAGTAAAGCTTTTCGAGCGAGCAGGCATCTTCGCTCAGGTGTTGAGTCAGTTTGTCAGCGTTTAGGCCGCGAAATAAAAAGTTTGAGTGAGTGAGGTCTGCAATCCAATCGTTAGCAGCCCACGCAATTTTTAGGGCCATATTAGTTATCCTTGCAGGCTTTCACCTCTCTATTTTGCCATGCAGCTCAATGTAACCGAGAAAAATCTGGAAATGAATTTCAAAACATCTGAGATTTATTTCAGATGATATGCAGTAAGATTTTGGACAGTGTGAAGCTCACTTTATCCACTTAGGTCACTGGTATGCATACTTTGCGAACGTTTCAGAGGCGATCACGTAATCAGCGGAGCTTGTTCTTAGCAGGATTAGCAGTTGCAGGGCTTCTCGCTAGCTTGGTGGTGACCGGATTTGCCCAGCTCGCCGTTGCCGGTGCGCTAACCTGGCAGGCTTGGTTGGCGATCGCCGTTGCCATCGCTGCTCTCTGTGGCAATGCTTTCACCCCCCTGCCTGCCGACGTTGTGTTCTTGGGGGCAGCTGCAGTTTTATTTCTCAGCGGCATCCTGGATGAAAAAGCAGCCCTTTCTGGCTTCAGTAACGCGGGCATGATTACAGTCGGGGTGCTCTATATTGTGGTGAGCGGGCTCCAGCAGACTGGTGCTTTGCAGTGGGTGTCGCAGCAGGTTTTAGGTATGCCTAAGACACCGAGTAGAGCCCTGGTTCGGCTGATGCTGCCGGTGATGGGCGCTAGTGCCTTTCTCAACAACACACCGGTGGTGGCGATGTTCATCCCGGTGGTGAATGACTGGTGCCGGAAGCTGCGCTTTAGTCCGTCTAAGCTGATGATTCCGCTGAGCTATGCGGCTATTTTTGGGGGCCTGTGCTCTCTGATTGGCACCAGCACCAACTTAGTCGTCAACGGCTTGCTGATAGACGCGACGCAGACCAGCGGCCTGAAGCTGTTTGACATTGCCTGGGTGGGATTGCCCTGCGCAGCGGGCGGTTTCTTGTTCTTGTTTTTTGCCCAAAAATGGCTGTTGCCGGAGCGTCGCCCGGTGCTAAGCGATACCGACGATCTGCGCCAGTATACGGTCGAGATGAGTGTCGTGCCTGAGAGCCCGCTGGTGGGTAAAACCGTCGAAAAAGCAGGGCTGAGACACTTGCCGAATCTATACCTGGCGGAGATTCAGCGGGGGCCGCAGGTGCTGGCTGCAGTCGGGCCACAGGAACTGCTGCAAGGGGGCGATCAGCTAATATTCGTCGGTGTGGTCGATTCTATTTTGGATTTGCAGCGCATCCGAGGGTTGCAGCCTGCGACCGATCAGGTGTTTAAGCTCGACAGCCCGCGAATGGAGCGCAGCCTGATTGAAGCCGTGGTTTCTAATACCTGCCCACTGGTCGGGCAGACGATTCGCGAAAGCCAGTTTCGCACTCAGTACAATGCGGTGGTCGTGGCCGTGGCTCGTAACGGCGATCGCCTCACCGGTAAAATTGGCGATATTCGCCTTCAGGCAGGCGATACGCTCCTCCTGGAAGCCTCTTCTGCCTTTGCCGACGAACGCCGGATCTCCAGGGATTTTTATTTGGTGAGCACCGTGCCGAATTCTGAGCCGATGCGGCATGGGCGATCGCTTTGGGCGCTCAGTCTAACGGTGATCATGGTGCTCTTTGCCGCGTTTGGCTGGCTGAGTATGCTCCAGGCAGCGGTGCTAGCCGCCGTGGGCATGATCGCATTTGGCTGCTGCTCTCCGGCTCAGGCTATGCGCAGTATTGACTGGTCAGTGCTGCTGGTGATCGCCGGGGCGCTGGCGCTGGGGCAAGCGCTAGATTCTACCGGGGCAGCGGAGGCGATCGCTACCAGCGTCGTCGGCTTAGCTGGCAACAATCCCTGGCTAGCGTTAGCCGCTATCTACGCTGTCACCACCGTCATGACCGAAATCATTACCAACAACGCGGCGGCGGCGCTGGTCTTCCCGATTGCGCTCTCTTTGGCCAATCAGCTAGGCGTGAGCTACATGCCCTTTGTAATCAGCATTATGATTGCTGCTTCTGCTAGCTTTGCTACCCCCATCGGCTATCAGACCAACCTGATGGTCTGCGGGCCAGGAGGCTACCGGTTCTCTGACTTTCTTAGAATCGGCGTACCGCTCAACCTGCTATATGGTCTGATTACTGTCGCTATTGCGCCCTTTATCTATCCCTTTTGACCCTTTTGATCGAGCGGCATCTGCTTAGAATCTCTCTTCTGCCTATAGCCAGTAAACTACAGCCATGTCTAAAGAGCTTCTAAGCGCGGCTGCCATCAGTCTTACGTTCGGCATGTTCTTCCCGTATATTCGCTCCATACAGCGAGGGCAGACAAAGCCGCATGTGTTTTCGTGGGTGATCTGGGGGCTGGGTACGCTGATTGTATTTTTTGCCCAGCTAGCCGGGCATGGCGGTCTCGGTGCATGGCCGATTGGGGTTTCGGGTGTGATCACAAGCTACATTGCCCTGCTCGCCTATCTAAAGCGGGCTGACACGCTCATTACCTCGTCAGACTGGATATTTTTCTCGGCAGCGCTGTCTGCTTTGCCCTTTTGGTTCCTCACGTCCGACCCTTTGTGGGCTGTGGTCACGCTAACAGTAACAGACCTGATCGGTTTTGGCCCGACGGTCAGAAAAGCCTATCGTCATCCCTATGGAGAAAGTGTCAGTTTCTTTGCCCTGTCTGCGGCCCGTAATCTTCTTGTAATTTTCGCTCTGGAGCATTACTCGCTGACCACAACCTTGTTCCCCGCAGTCGTAGGATTGGCTTGTGTGCTTCTAGTCATCATGCTGATCTGCCGACGGCGGTTACTCATCGCTGCCCGAAAAACCTATCATGAGGAACAAAGCCGCTAGGTCAGGGTTCGCTAGTATCCCTTATAGGTAGGATAACTCTATAATTTGGCTGAAGGTCTAAAGGAAAAAGCTAGTGGCCCAAGAAACAAAGGCAGCCGTCTCCGTAGATCCTTTTGCAGGAGGCGGGGAGATGGGGGCGTTGATGCGATCGCGCGACTGGTCGCAAACGCCGCTTGGTTCAGTTGCGGGTTGGCCCCAAAGCCTGCGCACCGCCTTAGGTATACTCCTCGCCTCCCGACAGCCGATGCTGATGTGGTGGGGGCCTGAGCTGATTCAGTTATACAACGATGCCTATAGGCCGATATTAGGCCCGACAAAGCATCCGCAGGCGCTTGGCCAGCGCGCGGAAGATTGCTGGTCGGAGGAGTGGCAGGCTATGGAGCCGGTGATTCAGCAAGTTAAGACCGGCGAATCGAGTGAGACCAAAGACGGCCCAGTGTTTCTAGAACGCAATGGCCACTTGAAGGAGTGCTATTTCAGCTACGCCTATAGCCCCATTCGCAACGACGATGGTCAAATCAACGGTGTGCTGTGTATCTGTCGAGAAGAGACCGCTCAGGTCGAAATGGCAGGGAAGCTCGCTGAGACGGAGCGAGAAGTTGTTCGATATGAGCAAGAGATGCGGCAAGAAGCAGCGTCTGCCGAACAAAAGGTGAGCACTGTTTTGGAGAGCATTAGCGATGCTTTTGTCGCCTTTGACCAGCAGTGGCGCTACACCTATGTGAACAAAAAGGCGACTGAGCTATTGAACAGAAGTCAGGAAGAACTGATCGGCAACCATGTCTGGGAGAACGTTTTCCCAGAGCGAGTAGGCGCTCCGGTCTATCAGGAGCTACAGCGCGTATTGCACGAAAAGGTCGCAGCTGTGTTTGAAATCTTTGACCCGGTCTTAGAGAGTTGGGTGGAAGCTCACGCTTATCCCTCGGCGGACGGGGTCTGCGTTTATTTTCACGATATTAGCGATCGCAAAACCAACGAATTCAAGCGCTATCAAGCTGAAGCCGAACTCAGGGAAGCGCACATTCAGCTAGAATCTGCGCTATTGGCAGGCGCTGTATACACCTGGCGGTGGAACATTCCGAAAGATCGGGTGAGGGTTAACGCTGCCTTTGCCCATTTATATGGCGTCGATGTAGAAAGCGCCACGAAGGAGGGTCTGCCGATAGAGAACTTCAGTCGGTCGATCCACGAGGCGGATCGGGATCGCGTTTCAGCAGCCATTCAGCGTGCCCTTACAACTGGCGAGGTCTATACCGCTGAGTACCGCGTATGGTCCGCCGATGGACGGGAGCGTTGGGTGAGGGCACGCGGCCAGGTAGAGTACGATGCGGCAGGCAATCCCTTTTCTTTTCCGGGAGCCGTGATTGATATCACTGATCGCAAACACGCTGAGGCTGAGCGAGATCAGCTGTTAGCGCAGGCCCAGGCCGCTCAAGAAGCGGCTGAATCGGCTAACCGGGTCAAAGACGAATTTTTGGCGGTGGTTTCTCATGAGCTGCGATCTCCCCTCAATCCGATTCTCGGCTGGTCGCAAATGCTGCGAAAGCGCCAGCTCTCCGAAGAGAAAACGGCTTATGCCCTGGAGACGATTGAGCGTAACGCCAAGATGCAGGCTCAGCTCATTAATGATTTATTAGATGTCTCCAGAATTCTGAGGGGAAAGCTCAGTTTGGAAGCTGCCTCAGTTGACTTAGCGGATGTCGTTCACATGTCGATGGAGACGGTACGGCTGGCCGCAGACGTCAAGTCAATTCAGATAGAGACCTATTTCGACCCGGCAGTTGGCCCAGTCTCAGGTGATCCGGGCCGTCTTCAGCAAGTTGTGTGGAATCTACTTTCTAACGCAGTGAAGTTCACACCTGAAGGGGGTAAAGTATCTGTTGGGCTCGTTCAGCTTGGCAATTTGGCGAAAATGACAGTTAGCGACACGGGCAAAGGCATTGAGCCCGATTTTCTGCCTCACGTATTCGAGCGCTTTCATCAGGCGGATGCAGCGACCACGCGGCACTTTGGGGGGTTAGGGTTGGGGCTGGCAATTGTCCGCTCTTTGGTAGAGCTGCATGGCGGCACCATCGAGGCCGAAAGCGCGGGTGAAAATCGAGGCGCTACCTTTACTGTCACTTTGCCTGTGATACCGCATCCGACTGTTGTAGAACCTGTTGCTCTGCCCGTTCAGTCTGTGGATCTATCGGGTGTGCAGGTTTTGGTGGTGGATGACGATGAAAATGCCCGTGAATTGATGAGCTGCCTGCTAGAAATGCATGGGGCGATCACCACGATTACGGCATCGGCAGGGGAAGCGATCACTGCCCTCGCTGAGCGTCAGCCAGACATTATCTTAAGCGACATTGGTATGCCCGATGTCGATGGTTACATGCTCATGCGACAGGTGAGGGCGCTGCCGTCAGAACAAGGCGGAGAGATCCCGGCGATCGCCCTGACTGCCTACGCCAGCGAGATTGACCATCGACAATCAGCGGCGGCTGGGTTTCAACAACACGTCGCCAAACCTATCGAAGCTGAGGCGCTAGTCGGCGTGATCGCGCGTTTAGTCAATCGGTAAACCGCGCTGCATTTGTCCGTTACAATGATCGTGCAATTGGGGGTTAATCAGCCTACAGCGACGAGGGACTCTACGATGGCTCCGCTCAAAGTTCTAATCTTAACGGCAAATCCCAAGCTGCCAAATTCCGATCCGCTGCGCCTGGATGCGGAGGTACGGTTAATTGAGGAAGCCTTGCAGCGTTCTAAATATCGCGACCGCTTTCAAGTCAATACCAAGCTGGCGGTGCGAACCACAGACCTGCGGCGGGCGCTGCTGGATCATCGCCCCCAAATTGTCCACTTTTCGGGCCACGGCACCGGACAAAAGGGACTGATGCTAGAAAATGAGGCAGGCAGCAGTCAGCTGGTCAGTACTGAAGCCCTGTCCCGGCTATTTGCGGTTTTTCAGGTCGGTGAGATTGAATGCGTGTTGCTCAATGCCTGCTATTCGGAGGTACAGGCGATCGCCATTCATCAGTTTGTAGACTGTGTGATCGGGATGAATCAGCCGATTGGTGACCGGGCTGCTGTGCAGTTTGCCGAAGGATTTTACGACGCGCTAGGCGCAGGCAGTCTCTATGACGAGGCTTTCAAGATTGGCTGTAGCGCCATCGACTTAGAAGGGAGTTCGGAGTATTCCACCCCTGTGCTCAAGTATCGCAAGCGACTTGGGGCTGTCTCTCCGATGGAGCAGCGAGTGGCTGCAAAGGAGTCACCGACTGCGGCTATTCCAACGGCTGACCCACCGGTTCCGGCTCAGTCTCAATCGATTGGCAATATCACGATCAGCGGTAGCAACAACCCTTTCAACGCGGTGCAAGCGGGGGCCAATGTCACGATTAGCCAAAGCCAGATCCGGAGCAAGGTCACTCATCCCGACTTGCAGGCGGCGCTTGAGGCAGTGGGTCGGTTGAAGCAGGCGATCGCCGCCACCAATGCCCTCGACGAAACCGACAAAGCGATGGCAGCTATTCCCATCCAAAAGCTGGAGACAGAACTCCAAAAGCCTCAGCCGGATAAGTCTGTTGTAGACAAGATGCTGGCGACCTTGAAGAAAACCTTAGATGGTGTGGTTACCTTAGCTGAACCGGTGGCAAAAGTGGCCGCTCTAGTGGCAAAAGCCTGGGTGGGCCTGGGATGACTGCGATGAATCTGCAATCTGCTTTGTTTTAGGAGTATAGGGTGCCTGACTATGCAACAAGATTCATCTTCCAAAGTTCAGCAAAGCGCTGAGACCATCAGCATTGCTGGTCAGGAAAACGCCACCGCTCTTGTAAATGCTGGCGGTCAGGCCACGGTTGATCAGTCTCGCCACCACACGATCATTAACTACTTCTATCGAGAAGACGTCAGCACCCTACCGACCGACGATGCCACCGCTGCCGATGACTTGCCCTGTCCCTACCGGGGCTTGTTTCACTTTGGTCCAGGCGATGCCAAATTCTTTTTTGGTAGAGAAATCTTTGTCACGGCCCTTGCCACCGCCGTAGAACAACGGGCCTTCATTCCGATTCTCGGGGCCTCCGGCAGCGGCAAATCCTCTGTCGTTCTAGCCGGACTGGTACCCAAGCTACAGCAGTCTGGTCACTGGCAGTTTACCCACTTCCGCCCAGGCGAAGACCCCTTCCACGCCTTGGCCCTGGCCCTGGTACCGCTCTACGCGCCTGAGCTGGATGCTACCGAGCAGATGATCCAGTCGCGGCAGCTGGCGGGCCATTTGCAGTCCGGAGCAGTGAAGCTGACGGATGTGATCGCTACCATTCAGCGTCACTATCCGAGCGATCGCATTCTCCTGATCGCCGACCAGTTTGAAGAACTCTATACTCTGGGCACCCCAGAGAGCGTCCGACGACAGTTTCTCGACTGCCTGCTGACCGGCCTACCGTCTGCCGCCAGTCAAGGCCGCCCGCCGCTGGTGCTAGTGGCCACGCTGCGCGCCGACTTTTTGAGCAATGCCCTCGCCTATCGTCCCCTGGCTGATGTGCTGCAAGGCGACATCAAGCTAGGGGCGATGAACTCAGCAGAACTCAGGCAGGTGATTGAGCAGCCCGCTCAGAAGTTGGGCGTTAAGTTCGAAGATGGCCTGGTCAACCGCATTCTCCACGATGTCAGCGACGAACCCGGCAACCTACCGCTGCTCGAATTTGCCCTGACCGAGCTGTGGAAGCGCCGCACCCAAAAGCTGCTAACCCACGCTGCCTACGAGGCGATTGGCGAGGTCAAAGGCGCACTGGCCCGCCATGCGGAGGCCAAATACAATACGCTCAGTCCAGCCGAAAAAGCTCAGGTGCAGCGCATCTTTGTACAGCTAGTCCATCCCGGTCAGGGCACAGAAGATACTCGCCGGCTCGCGACCAAGGCCGAACTGGGAGACAGTCGCTGGTCACTGGTCAAGCAGTTGGCCGACGCTCGCCTGGTTGTCACTAGCCTGGATGCTGCTCAGCAAGAGACCGTCGAGGTGGTACATGAAGCGCTAATTCGCAATTGGGGACAGCTGCAGGAATGGATAGAACAAGATCGGGAGTTTCGAGTCTGGCAAGATCAGCTCAGGGTTTCTATGCAGCAGTGGGAGAACGCCCGAAAGGATGAAGGTGCGCTGCTGCGAGGGGTGCCGCTGGCTAAAGCAGAAGAGAATCTTCGCGATCGCCACTCCGATTTGAGTTCTGCTGAACAAGTCTTTATTCGACAGAGTCTGGCGCTGCGCGATCGCCAGGTACGAAAAGAGAGAGAACGTTTAACC
>JBARVU010000194.1:0-16981 GCA_049646425.1 Phormidesmis sp.
TTTTGTAGTTGTTTGTACATAATAGGGGCTGTATTAAAAGCTATAGATGAATTAGCCATTCAGTACAGTCTCGTGTTTGGCGCTTAAGTAGAGCAGCGATCGCCTCAACAGGGATTAAGCGTTCTTAACTTTTGGAGATATTGTTTTTCACGTTCAAAGCGTTCATTCAAAGCGTTCACAAGTCTAGGAAATCACCGTCAAAACACCTGACTGTCTTTTTCAAAATTTTTCGAAGCGTGAGCACAATTCCATTATTTTAGAGGAGTAGAAACCGTGCCAAAAACTCTCTTCAAGATCGATCTGACAAAACCGATGGCCGAGCAAGAGCTGCCCGGTCACAATCGCTGGCATCCCGATATTCCAGCCGTTGTCTCCGTGAATCCAGGAGATGTTTTTCGGATCGAGTGCAAAGACTGGACAGACGGGCAGATCAAGAATGACGACAGCCCGGATGATGTTCGCGACGTTGACCTGACCAAAGTGCACATGCTCAGCGGCCCGATTTGGGTCAATGGCGCTGAGCCCGGTGACATTCTGGTGGTCGATCTGGTGGACATTGGCGCACTTCAAGGCGACGAATGGGGCTTTACCGGTATTTTCTCTAAGAAAAATGGCGGTGGATTTCTGACCGACCACTACCCTGAGGCGGCTAAAGCCATTTGGGACTTTCAGGGCATTTATACTTCGTCGCGGCATATTCCGGGGGTAAAGTTTGCGGGCATTACCCACCCGGGGCTGATTGGCTGTGCTCCTTCCCAGGAACTGTTGAACAAGTGGAACAAGCGTGAAGCAGAGCTGGTCAATACCGCACCAAACTTGCGCACCTATGGCGCTGGGCTTTCGGGTGACGAGCCTGTCCTCGCCGCCTTGCCTAACCCGACGAATGCGGTGCTGGGCCAGGTAGATGCCGCCGACTACGACCGAATTGCCGGAGAAGGGGCAAGAACAGTTCCGCCTCGGGAGCATGGGGGTAACTGCGACATTAAGAATCTCTCTCGTGGCACCCGCATTTACTTCCCGGTCTATGTAGAAGGTGCAAAGCTCTCCATGGGCGACATTCACTTTTCTCAAGGAGATGGTGAAATCTCATTCTGCGGCGCGATTGAGATGTCTGGCTACATTGACGTGCATGTAGACATCATCAAAGGCGGCGTGGACAAGTACGCCATGGTGAACCCGATCTTTAAGCCTGGCCCGGTCGAGCCGAACTATTCGGAGTATTTGGTGTTTGAAGGGATTTCGGTAGACGAGTTTTCCGGCAAGCAGTACTACATGGATACGCACATTGCCTACCGGCAGGCTTGTTTGAATGCGATCGCCTATCTCAAAAAGTTTGGCTACACTGGCGAACAGGCTTACCTGCTCTTGAGCTGTGCGCCGGTAGAAGGACGAATTAGCGGCATCGTCGATATTCCGAATGCTTGCTGTACGCTGGCGATTCCGACGGCGATCTTTGACAAACCCATTCTGCCAACCTGAGGAGAGCACAAATGCCTTTGTACGACTATAGCTGCGATCGCTGTGGCCCCTTCGAGGTATGGCACAAGATGTCAGAAACTGGGATGCCTAGAGCCTGCGCGGAGTGTGGGACTTTAGCCACCCGCATTTTCACCGCGCCCAATATCAGCCTGGGCTCTGGCAGCCTGCTGGCCAAGGTCGGCTCTCCCGAACCGCGCCTGGTCAAGCGACAGGGCGAACCGGCCAAACCGCAAAATCAGAGTGCCAAACCAGGCGGTCGCCCCTGGATGCTCGGTCACGCCGCCGAAAGGCTATAGCCGTCTGTTAGAGATAACGCGCATTCTGCCTGTGCAATCAACCAAGTCGTTACTTCGTACAGTGGGTTGCGCAGGGAGAGCAGCTTACAATGAGTATCCAGATAAGTAGATGGTTTACCCCGGTACGTTCTAAACTGGGGCTATAGACAGGCAACCTTAGCGTAAGTACTGACACTATGACTATCCAGAAACTTAAGTACAGCAAGGAAGAATTTGCCAAACGAGGGAAAGCACTGTACGAAAAGCAAGTTCGCCCCCAAGTAGAGGAAGGCAATTACGGAAAAATTGTTGCAATAGACATCGAAACAGGTGCTTTTGAAGTCGCTGCAAATAGCCTGAGTGCTTCAGACCTTTTACGGGAGCGCTACCCTGATGCTCAAGCTTGGTTCGTCCGGATTGGTCACAAAACGGTTCATCGAATTGGGTGTGTAAGTGCTGCTATTTCAGAATGATATTAGGTAAGGTCAATGCAGGTCGCGAAGCTGTTGTCCAAATCGTTGTCCTCAACGAAAGCAAGCAGACTAAAGTCGTCAACGCTCTTATTGATACGGGTTATACAGGCGATCTGATGCTGCCCAAAGGCACTATACAAGCCTTGCAACTATCCTTGCGAGGAGTTCAAGAAGCGACTTTAGGTGATGAAAGCGTAGCCATTTTTGAAATCTATACCGGCTCAGTGATTTGGGATGGGGCGATTAAAAAAGTTGAGATCAACGCTTCTGAAGTGAGTGCTTTGATCGGGATGGGATTAATAGAAAACTTTAAATTGGAAATTGAAGGGAAGCTGGATGGCCAAGTTAAGCTTTCTATGCTGGTGTAGTTTATCTCTGGTTCCAACTCAAACAAACTGAGTTGGAACCAGGCACATTTGACTTCTTTTCAACGCTGTCAGCTTTTATGCTGGATGGATTACCCGCGATATTGTCGGCCCCTTCAAAGGTGGCCCTGGCACTTGGGGGTGGTAGGCAGGGCGGTTGCTATCCTTCCTGACAGTTATCCAGTACTGTCTCTAGTAATCCTGGGAAACGCTGCTCTAACTCCTCTCGTCGCAGCGAATTGAGATGCTGAGTCCCCGATTTTGACGAATGGATCACGCCGGACTCTCGCAAAATCTTGAAATGATGCGAGATTGTGGACTTTGCGAGATTGCAGTTAAAGGCATTGCAAGGTTGTTCTCCCTGCTTTGCTAAGAGCTGAACAATCTCCAATCGGTTCGGGTCACCAAGGGCGTAGAGTACGCCCGCCAGCGTGATCTGATCGACTTTGGGATGGTAGAGCGGTTTCATAGTTGCATTATGACATATTCTCACGCTATAGTCTTATTGTTCAATGATTTTGAACTATAGAACTATCAGGAATGTTTTTATGACTGTTGCTACCCTCAGTTCACCGACAGCGACCCTTTTTCAGCCGCTTACCCTAGGCGCGATCGCCCTCCCCAATCGCGTTATCATGGCTCCTCTGACCCGTGGGCGGGCCGGGACATCTCGCATTCCCAACGACTTGATGGTGGAGTACTACACTCAGCGAGCCGGTGCGGGGCTAATCATTTCTGAAGCGACTCAAGTATCCGAGCAGGGCGCGGGTTGGGCGCAGTCTCCCGGCATTCATACGCCTGAGCAGGTGGCGGGTTGGCAAAAGATTACCGAGGCAGTCCACCAGCAGGGCGGGAAAATCGTTTTGCAGCTTTGGCACACCGGGCGCGCTTCTCATCCAGACTTTCAGCCGGAAGGAGCGCTGCCGGTTTCGGCTTCTGCCATTCGCCCTGAGGGAGAAGCACATACCCCGCAGGGCAAAAAGCCCTACGTGACGCCCCGCGCCTTGACCCTGGCAGAAATTCCAAGCGTGGTAGCGCAATACGCGGCGGCCACTCGCAGTGCAAAAGCAGCCGGGTTTGATGGGGTCGAAGTGCACGGTGCCAACGGCTATTTGATCGATCAGTTTCTGCGGGACGGCTCAAATCAGCGCACGGATGCCTACGGCGGCAGTCTTGAAAACCGGGCGCGGTTCTTGATGGAAGTCACAGAGGCCGTGATCGCAGAATGGAGCAGCGATCGCGTTGGGGTGCGCCTGTCTCCCTACAATCCTTACAATGATATGGGCGACAGTGATCCGATTGCCACATTCACTCACGCAGCGGCGGCGTTGAATCGGCTGGACTTGGCCTATCTCCATATTATGGAACCCCGGTCGGGTGATCACTTCTTAGGTCTAGAAGGCGTTGAATCCGCTGCGCCTCACATGCGCCGAGAATTTAAGGGCGCAATTATGCTCAATGGGGGCTACGACGCTCAAACCGGGGCAGAAGCGATTCGGAATGGTGAAGCAGAGGCGATCGCGTACGGCGTCCCGTTTATCGCCAATCCGGATCTGGTCGAGCGGTTCAAACAAGACGTGCCTCTGAATGCAGCCGATCCTGACACTTTCTACACGCACGACCGCCAGGGTTACGTCGATTACCCGGCTTTGGCAGCCTGATGACACTCCCTCACTTCAGTATTTACAGAAAATTGCAAGCGGAATTGTTCGACAGCTACAGCTAGCGTCAGATGCACAGCTCCAAAGGCAGTCGTGGAAGGAATCAAAGATTTCCTAACGGGGCAAGGTGGATATAATTCTGTATTTAAATATACTGAAAATTACATCTGCCTTATTTTTCTGCTTAGAATAGGCATAGATAGCGACTACCCGAGAGCCTATTAAGATGACCTTTTCGACCGATCTAAATTCTACCCACCAAACTAATTTGCTCACGCTGCTCACCCGCCGTTTGGAAGTGGCTAAAGCCCATCACAATCAGCAGCTAGTCGCGGCCCTAGAGCGAGAATACGCCCAGCTCACCGAGCGGCATGACCCCAGGATCGCAGGCAGCTGGCTACAGCGGCTATGGTTGAGCTTTGCCGAAACCCTCAGCGACTGGACTAGAGTTCATATTGAGCAAACGGTGGATGCCGAAGGCAAGCCTAGCTGGTATGCTTACAATCCCCAAGCCGGTCAGGCCATCTCCACCCACTCAAAAGCCGAAATGCAGCAGTGGATTAAGACCACCTACTGGGATAGGTAAGATCCATCTAAAAGAGAAAATAGCGCTGGGCCATCGGCAATACCTCTGCGGGTTCGCAGGTGAGCAGCTTGCCGTCTACCCGCACTTCAAAGGTCTCAGGCTTCACCTCAATGTTGGGCGTGAGGCCATTCAGCTTGAGGTCTGACTTTTTCACCTGGCGCGTATCAAACACCGGGCGCAGCCGCCGCGCATCTAGCCCAAGCTGACTGGCAATATCGCGATCCATTGCCGCTTGAGAAACGAAGGTGTAGGCTGTGCTGCTGATCGCCCTTCCATAGCTCCCAAACATCGGTCGCATATGCACTGGCCCCGGCGTCGAGATACTGGCATTGGCATCGCCCATTTGCGCCCAGGCAATAAAGCCCCCTTTCACAACAATGTCCGGCTTCACCCCAAAAAAAGCCGGGTTCCAAAGACACAGGTCGGCCAGCTTACCTTCCTCCACCGAGCCAACGCAGTGCGCAATGCCGTGAGCCAGAGCCGGATTGATCGTGTACTTTGCCACATAGCGCTTAGCCCGAAAATTGTCGTGCGTTTCACTCATGTTTTCAGGGTCGGGCAACAGTCCTTTTTGCACCTTCATTTTATGAGCGGTCTGCCAGGTGCGCGTAATCACCTCGCCCACTCGCCCCATCGCCTGTGAGTCAGAAGCGATAATGCTCATTGCGCCCATATCGTGCAATAAGTCTTCAGCGGCGATCGTCTCCCGACGAATGCGAGACTCGGCAAACTTCACATCTTCAGGAATGTTTTTGTCCAAGTGATGGCACACCATCAGCATGTCTTTGTGTTCGTCGAAAGTATTGATGGTGTAAGGACGGGTGGGATTGGTGGAAGCGGGCAGCACATTGTTATAGCTGCACACGGTGAGAATGTCGGGAGAGTGACCGCCGCCTGCGCCTTCGGTGTGAAAGGTATGAATGACGCGATCTTTGAAAGCAGCAACAGAGGTTTCAACAAACCCGGCCTCATTGAGAGAGTCGGTGTGGATGGCCACCTGCACATCGTAATCATCAGCCACTGATAGGCAGGTGTCGATAGCAGCAGCAGTGGTGCCCCAGTCTTCGTGCAGCTTCAGGCCCATTGCGCCTGCCTGCACCTGCGCAATCAGCTCGTCCGGCTGACTGGAGTTACCTTTGCCCATATAGCCCAGGTTGACCGGAAAAGCTTCGGAGGTTTCTAACATGCGGTGAATGTTCCACGCGCCGGGGGTGCAGGTGGTGGCGAGGGTACCGGTTGCGGGGCCAGTGCCGCCGCCTAACATGGTGGTGACGCCCGAGGCGATCGCCACCTCTATCTGCTGCGGACAAATAAAGTGAATATGCGAATCAATCGCGCCTGCCGTGAGAATCTTGCCCTCGCCCGCGATAATCTCCGTACTCGGGCCAATGATGATATCAATATCGTTTTGCGTGTAAGGGTTACCCGCTTTGCCCAGCTTGACAATATTGCCGTCTTTTATCCCTACATCGGCCTTTACAACGCCCCACCAGTCGAGGATCAGCGCATTGGTAATCACCAGATCTACCGCCCCATCTTCTCTGGAAATCGGCGACTGCCCCATCCCATCGCGGATGACTTTACCGCCGCCAAACTTAACTTCGTCGCCATAGTAGGTGCCCCCATAAGTGGTGAGGTCTTGTTCGACTTCGATGAACAGTTCGGTGTCGGCTAGGCGGAGGCGATCGCCCACCGTCGGCCCAAAAGTATCCGCGTAGTCTCGGCGGCTAATAAAGTTACTCATGACTTAGAGATAACCCGATAAGGTTTAGTCAAGATCATAGTAAGGGCAAAAGCCCATTATCTATTAAGTAGATGCTTATAGCAGGTAGGTGAATGAGTGTTCTAGTACTCTATCGCTGCTCGGTTCTTCAATGCGGCGGTTGCCTATATTTACCTTCCTTAATAGGATGGATAGATGCGTCTCTGGCAAGCGATAGATTTGATCACTGTCAACGCTTTCAACTTCCCGGTTAGGTAAACGTGACTTATATCAGTACCCGTCCGACCAAGACGAGCGAACTCTCTGCCTGGTTCTCAAATGTGCCTGCCGACTTACTGGCAGGCATTGTTGTCGCGCTGGCACTGATTCCTGAGGCGATCGCCTTTTCCATCATTGCCGGGGTCGATCCTCAAGTGGGCCTGTACGCCTCGTTTACTATGGCGATAACGATTGCCTTTTTAGGCGGTAGGCCGGGAATGATCTCAGCTGCAACGGGCGCAATGGCGCTGCTGATGGTGGAGCTAGTGAAGAACTATGGGCTGGAATACCTACTGGCCGCAACTTTGGTAACCGGGCTGCTCCAAGTAATTTGGGGCTGTATGCGAATTGGCCGAGTTATGAAGTACGTGCCGCGCTCTGTGCTAGTAGGCTTCGTGAACGCCCTGGCGATTTTGATCTTCACTGCTCAACTCCCTCAGTTTGAAGGTCAGGGCCTACCTATGTATGCCATGGTGGCAGCGGGTCTAGGAATTATCTATTTGCTGCCGCGTCTGATTGGATCGATCCCTGTGGTCAAGGCTATCCCATCGCCGCTGGTCGCTATCATTGTCCTGACGGTAGCGGCAATCAGTGCTGGTATGGATCTGCCAACGGTTGGCGATATGGGCGATTTGCCTTCTACTTTGCCGGTTTTTCGCCTGCCCAATTTGCCGCTTAACTTGGCTACGCTTCAAGTTGTTCTGCCCGTCGCCCTGACGATGTCGGCTGTCGGCCTGCTGGAGTCTTTTCTGACCGCGTCAGTCCTGGACGATATGACCGATACCAACAGCGATAAAAACCGGGAGGCTAGAGGTCAGGGCATTGCTAACCTAGTCACCGGACTCTTTGGCGGCATGGCAGGCTGTGCCATGATTGGCCAGTCGGTAATTAATATCAAGTCGGGCGGACGGCAGCGGCTATCGACGCTGAGCGCAGGTATTTTTCTGCTCTTTTTCATTCTCGTACTGAGGCAGTGGGTGAGCCTGATTCCGATGGCAGCGTTAGTAGCGGTCATGTTTATGGTTTCTATCAGCACCTTTAACTGGGCGTCGCTGGTCAACTTTCGCAAAATGCCGAAGAGCGAGACGACGGTGATGCTGGCGACGGTAGTGACCACAGTGCTCACGCACAACCTGGCAATCGGGGTGATCGTGGGAATTGCTTTGAGTGCGATCGCCTTCTCCCGCAAGATCGGCAAGCTTATCGATATTCGCAGCCAGCTCAGCGACGACGGTGACGAGCGCACTTATTACATATTTGGTCAGCTATTTTTCGTCTCTGCCAACAACTTTATCGAAGCCTTCGACGTTCATGAGCATATCAGCAGCGTCATTATCGATCTCACCCATTCTCATCTCTGGGATCAGTCAGCCGTGATCGCCATCGACAAAGTGGTACTCAAGTTCCGCGCCCATGGCTCACAAGTGAAGCTAGTCGGCATGAATGAAGCCAGCGCTACGCTGGTCGAAAAGCTAGCCGTGCACGACAAGCCAGATGCCATGGAGCTAGTAGGCGGTCACTAAAAAATACGGCGGCCTGAATATCCAAGTCGCTCAGTCTGCTGACTGTGGTAGGCAAGTCCTGCCTACCCAGATATTACCGTGCTGTCAATAGTACTGATCCGCTTGCGGAGATGAGAGAGCATCAGCTCATCTGCCATTCGCTGTTCCTTGTAGCTGCGCTGCCATACTGGGGTGCCCGGCTGATTGCGAACCAAATTGATTCGCTTGGCAGTTACTGCCTTAAATCCGGCGATAAAGGATGTCAACAGTCGGGGCTTCCCTATCTTGAGACCTTGATCGGAGGGGTCGTGTAAACATATCAAGGCATGAAGCGCATCTGGGACAACTGCCCACTGATCTAGCGTGATCCCCTTGTGGTCGGCTGCCGAAAGCAATAGCTCATCAGCTACAATTCTGGCGCAAGAAGAGACCAGCACTGACGACTCTGAGTATTCAGCTTGAGATTCCGGCAGTTCAAATAAGCGGCTACTGCCGTGCGTCTTCAGTCGCACGTAATAAAGTGCGGCTTTAATAGAGGGGTGGTTGAACTGAGAGGTATTTATCAACGGATGCTCTGAACCCTTGCAAAGTCTCTGCTGTTAGACTGCCCAGCCAAGTTGCCAAAGTCGCGGGAAGTTGTGAAAACAAACAGGGCAGGAGAAAACACAGGAACAGGTGCTAACGACATGTAGTGAGGGGTCAGACCCTTCACCGCCATATATATAAACACAGAGCTCAATCCTTGATCCGGTCATCTTTAGAAATTTATGTCTACTTATCCCTACTTATCCCTATAAATATAAATAGATAAGTAGACGTCAGTGAGACACAGATAGCGGTGAAAGTGTTCATCCTAGCCCCACAAAATCAAGCAATAAAAGCGATAAAAAGTCATAAAAAAGAGGCCCCTTGAGCCTCTCTTTGCCTGACCTGGTTTTCTGCGGAGCCGTTTTCTGCGGAGCCGTTAATACCCGACTGTAGCCGCTTTCGCAATCGCTTTTGCCGCTTTATGTACTGCCGCTGTTTAGCGGAACCACCACGCCCTTTTTGGTTACGACCTTCTCGGCGCGGTGACTCCCAGCGCTTGAGCTGTTGAGCCATCACTGTGTTCTCCATCGGAACGGTGTTGTCACGCCAGCATTATAGCAAGTCTCCTCTGAGAGAAGAATGGGCGATCGCCGTAACATTTATTGAATGGGCAAGGAGAGACTCGAACTCTCACGACCGAAGCCGCCACATTTTGAGTGTGGTGCGTCTACCAATTCCGCCACTTGCCCGGTAGTAGGCCCTTAGTATACCGAATTTGTCACCATTCAGCAGAGCGAATTTAGGAATTAGGCCCTTACGATCCCCGCCTACCAGTTACGCCAGCCGCCGGGCTGCGTCTGTTCTGCTGTGACTAGCGGTCTGCCATTCAACAAAGCCTGATAGTCGGGGGTGCTGGCCCAGCGGTCGATCTCTCTAGCCCTAAGAACCGGAACTGGGTGACTGAGCTCGGTAGTCTTTAGATGCTTGAGCATTTCACCGATGTCGCTGTCGCTAATGGCATCGTAAGAGCGGGCCTGCTCAATAAAAGCATCTAAGTTGAGCTGAGGAGACAGCGTAGGTGAACCGCCGGAGAGCTTCATTAGCACAGAGGCCACAGCGCGGGCGTCTTGAGTGGCCAGCAGGGCAGCGCGATCACAGGTAAATTCGGCGCAGCGCACCCATTCCATGATCTGTGACTGCCAGTTTTGCATCAGGATACTGCCAAACGGAAGCTGGCTAGTCGCGAGCGTCAGCAAGTTTGCCAGGGTGAGATACACCCCGTGATCGCACTTGAGGTGGCCGAGCTCATGGCCAATCACTGCCTGAACTTCTTCTGGGGTCAGCAGCTCGATCAAGGAAGTATGGACGACGATAAAGGGCTGCTTGCCCCGCATGGCAAAGGTATAGGCATTAGGGATGGGGTGCTGCTTAATATAGAGCTGGGGAACTTCCAAATCAAGCACCCGACAGGCTTCTACCAGTGAGCGATAGAGATCGGGCAATTGATTTGGGCCGACCAGTACGCTGGCGGCAATATTGTCGAGGTAAAAGAACTGCTCGCCCATCGGGCCTAGCAGACTGCGAATGGCAACATCTAAACCCGGCAGACGCTTTAAAGACTGCGTGGCCTGTCGGTCTAGCGGATGACGAAAATGATCAGCCTTGAGACCCGTCAGCAGAGATTTAGAAATAGCCATAGAAATCGCTAGCCTCAGAAGGCAGCTTGTAACAGGTCGAGCACCATCGGGGTGACAGAGCCGTAGGGGTATCTCGATAGTATAGCGAACCCCTACTTCACTGCCTCGACCGGCACAGCCACCGGTACCGCCTCATGCTGCCTCAACGTCGGCTGGGCAGCCTCGTCGGCTTCACTGAGCGGAATGCGTTTGAGACGAGCACCGACGTTGCGGAGCTTTTCCTCAAACTTCTCGTAGCCTCGATCTAAGTGGTGCAGGCCGTGGAGGGTGGTTTTGCCTTTGGCGGCTAGACCGGCGATCGCCAGAGCCGCTGACGCCCGCAGGTCGCTACCGGTTACAGGTGCACCCGACAGGTGAGTGACCCCGCGCACGATCGCACAGTCTCCTTTGACTCTAATATCGGCGCCCATGCGGTTGAATTCGGCAACATGCTGAAGTCGATTTTCGAAGACAGTTTCAGTCACCATGCTGTTGCCGTCGGCGAGCGTCAGCAGCGCCATGAACTGAGCCTGCATATCCGTTGGGAACCCAGGGTAAGGGAGCGTCTGAATGTCGGTGGGAAGAATTCGCTCGCCAGGGGTGAGCCGAATCGTACTGCGGCCTTCGATTTCGACTTTAGATCCGGTCTCGCGCAGCTTGGCCAGTAGCGGCGTGAGATGACTTGGATTCACCGGGCCAACGGTGATTTCAGATCGGGTGAGCGCTCCGGCCACCAGGTAGGTGCCCGCTTCGATTCGATCTGGAATGATGGAGTAGTCGGTGGCATGGAGGCTGGGCACCCCGACAATCGTGATTGTATTGGTGCCCGCGCCCCGGATTTTGGCGCCCATCGCTCGGCAAAAGTTAGCGAGATCGACGACTTCTGGCTCCTGAGCCGCATTCTCAATCACAGTCTCACCTTCGGCCAGCGTTGCTGCCATCATCAGCGTTTCAGTTGCGCCGACGCTGGGATAGTCCAAATAGATTTTGGCGCCCTGCAGCTTTCCCCGCGCGCCGGGTACATAGGCGTGGACGACCCCGTGATCCATGTGGACATGGGCACCGAGTGCCTGCAATCCTCGAATATGGAGCTCCACCGGGCGGGCGCCAATCGCACAGCCGCCCGGTAAAGGCACCCGCGCTACCCCCAAACGGGCCAGTAAAGGGCCAATCACAAAAAAGCTCGCCCGGAGCTTACTGACAATGTCATAAGGCGCTTTGGAATGGCTGACGTGGCTGGCGTCTACCTCTAGCATATTGCCGTTGCGGGAGACCTTGAGCCCGAGGGCATGAAGCACGCTGGCCATGCGACCAATGTCCATGAGGTCAGGAATGTTGCGAATGCGACAGGTCTGTGAGCATAGGAGTGTGCCTCCCAACACCACTAGGGCTGAATTTTTAGCGCCGCTGATGGGAATGTGGCCGCTCAGTGGCTGCCCGCCCCAAATTTCAATGACAGACGGAGTGCTTGCAGTGGCCTTCGAAGTAGGCTGAGCGTCGCTAGAACGGATTGGAGTGATGATAAGAGTGGCCTCCATAAATGATGAACCTAGAAACTTTGATAGAATTTGGTATGGATTCTACCCGAAACTTCAGAGTTTCTTCCGGCTGATTTGAAAGCATCCGGTGCTACGGGGTGCAGTTAGTCAGGACAAACATCCTCTAGAGCCGCGATTACGCATAGAATCAGGAGAGTTTGCCAGGATTGAGGGGGCGCTGCTGTTGACGAATGATCCATACTGCTGGATTATTGTTAATCGCGGCTTGAGGCAGGCTGTCTGGCGTGGCGGGCCAACAGCTAACGAGCAGCTAACGAGCGGGACTGGCGAAATTGGTAGACGCGCTAGATTCAGATTCTAGTGTTCGCAAGGACTTCCGGGTTCAAGTCCCGGGTTCCGCATCAAGATGGTTTGAACAATGGGCTCCTCGGTTTCTACCCGCTGAGGGGCTTTTTTATGTGGTTACACCCATCCCTAACAAGCGGTGATCAGGTGATCGCCCTTCCGAATCGCGAGTAATCGGTATCAATTAGAACTTTGTATCGTTCCGTACAAATACACAGCTATTTAAATATCTTTTTCTAATATCTTTCCTATGCTCACCAGCGTGCAAAATCCGACGGTCAAGCAGCTGCGCAAGCTGCAACAGCCGAAAGAGCGCCGTAAACAGGGCGTCATTTTATTGGAAGGCACCCATCTCATCGAAGCTGCCTGCGAGTCTAGCTATCCGCTGCAAACGCTTTGCTATACCGAAGACTGGCAGCAGCGATATCCAGAGATTTGTCAGCAGGCGCTAGCTCAATGTGAGCAGGCAGTGCTGGTTTCGGCGGCGGTGCTCAAGGCGATCGCCAGCACCGTCACGCCCGATGGGGTCGTAGCCACCGCGCCGCAGCGGAATGCCTGGCAAGAAGCCGCCAGGCAGCCCAGCAATTCTGTCAGACTAGGCGTCATGCTAGAGACGCTGCAAGATCCTGGCAATCTCGGCACGATTATTCGCACAGCAGCGGCGGCAGGCAGCGATGGCCTATGGCTGAGCGATGACAGCGTAGATCTGAGCCATCCTAAGGTGCTGCGGGCCTCGGTGGGGCAGTGGTTTAGGCTGCCGATGGCAACGGTGAATGTGGTCGAAAAGGCGCAGCAGCTACAGCAGCAGGGCGTTCAGGTTGTGGCGACGGCAGCGACGGCAGATTTGGACTACTGGCAGTTGGATTTGCGTCGGCCCACCGTATTGGTCATGGGCAATGAGGGGGCCGGGCTTTCGGCCAGTCTGATGAACTGCACATCAGTGACGGTCAAAATTCCGGTAGCACCGGGCGTGGAGTCGCTGAATGTGGCTGTTTCAACCGCACTTCTGCTCTACGAAGCGCGTCGGCAGCGGCGAGTCGAGTTGTCTAAAACCGCCCCTCTAGTCGAAAATAAGTAAGCCCTACAGAACAGCAAGGAGAGCGCCGTGGACTCAGGATTTGACTATGATTTGGTGATTATTGGGGCCGGGGTTGGGGGGCACGGCGCGGCTCTGCATGCGGTCAAGCGCGGTCTCAAAACCGCCATCATTGAAGCGGGCGATATGGGTGGCACCTGCGTGAACCGGGGCTGTATTCCGTCTAAAGCGCTGTTGGCGGCTTCGGGCAGAGTCCGGGAAATGAGAGATGAGCAGCACCTGAAAGCACTGGGTATCAGTCTGGCGAGCGTTGGCTTTGATCGCGCTGGCATTGCCGACCATGCGAAGAACCTGGTCAACAAAATTCAGGGCGATCTGACCAACAGCCTCACTCGTCTCGGCGTAGAAACCATTCGCGGATGGGCCAGAATTGCCGGTAGCCAAAAGGTCTCTATTAAAGATGACAGCGGCACTCGCACGGTCACGGCCAAAGACATTATTCTCTCTCCAGGCTCGATTCCCTTTGTGCCTAGAGGTATTGAAACCGATGGTAAGACCGTTTTCACCAGCGACGAGGCGATTCGTCTAGACTGGTTGCCCGACTGGGTGGCGATTATCGGCAGTGGCTACATCGGCCTGGAATTCTCTGATGTGTATACGGCGCTAGGTTCAGAAGTCACCCTGATTGAGGCGATGGATCAGCTCATGCCGACGTTTGATCCGGACATTGCCAAGCAGGCAGAGCGCGTGTTGATCAAGCCTCGCGATATTGAAACCAAAGTTGGCCTGCTCGCTAAGAAAATTGTGCCGGGATCGCCGGTAATGATTGAGCTGGCCGATCCCAAAACGATGGAAACCGTCGAAGTACTCGAAGTCGATGCCTGCCTGGTGGCAACGGGCAGAATTCCGGCGACCAAAAATCTCGATCTCAATATGGTGGCGGTAGAAACCGACCGTCGTGGCTTTATTCCCGTGAATGACCAGCTAGCGGTGCTGCGCGACGGTAAGCCGGTGGCTCATCTCTGGGCAATCGGCGATGCCAACGGCAAAATGATGCTGGCGCATTCGGCTTCAGCGCAGGGTATTGTGGCCGTCGATAATATTTGCGGCGATCAGCGTACGGTGGACTACAACGCAATTCCGGCAGCGGCCTTTACGCATCCGGAGGTGAGCTTTGTGGGATTGACCGAACCGGCGGCCAAGGCGGCGGCGGCAGAAGGAGGGTTTGAGGTGGCTTCTGTGCGTAGCTACTTCAAGGCGAATTCCAAGGCGCTGGCTGAAGGGGAAACAGAAGGATTGGCGAAGGTGATTTATCGGAAAGATACTGGCGAAGTGTTGGGGGTTCATATCATGGGGCTGCATGCAGCTGATCTGATTCAGGAGGCGGCGAATGCGATCGCGCAAAAACAATCTGTCACCGAACTCTCCAAATTTGTCCATACGCATCCCACGCTTTCGGAGGTGCTCGATGAGGCTTACAAGCGAGCGGAGGTGGCCGCATGAGTGACTCTATAAGGATCCGCCGTCGTCCGCCCAATCCAGCTATCTCTGTCGCCAGCCTCCAGTACCAAATCCAGGTGCCCGACGCTGAGCCACGCAACATTCTAGAAAAAATTGTGTGGCACAAGGAAACCGAAGTAGCCCGCGCACGGGAGCGGGTGCCGCTAAAAGAGTTACAGAGCCAGGTTAAGGCCCTGCCGCCGACCAATGGGTTTTTAGAAGCGTTGCGGCGGCAGGCGGCCCCACAGAGTCCGGCGATCATTGCCGAAGTCAAAAAGGCTTCACCGAGTAAAGGCGTGATTCGGCCTGACTTTGACCCGGTGGCGATCGCTCGCAGCTACGAAGCGGGCGGTGCCACCTGCCTATCTGTCCTCACCGACAGCGAATTTTTCCAGGGCAGCTTTGACTACCTCTGCCAGATCCGTCAGGCGGTGGCGCTGCCGCTGCTGTGCAAAGAGTTCATCATCTATCCGTACCAAATCTTCAAAGCGCGGGTTGCCGGGGCCGATGCGGTACTGCTGATTGCGGCCATTCTGTCCGATCAGGATCTGACTTACTTCACTCGAATTGCCAGGGCGCTGGGAATGGACGCGCTGGTTGAGACGCATACGGCTGAAGAGTTTGAGCGGGTGATTCAGCTAGCAGGCGTTCAGCTGATTGGCATCAATAACCGAAATTTAGAAGACTTTAGCGTGAGTTTGCAGACTACCGAGCAAATTTTGGCGATCTATAGTAGGAACATTGCTCAACAGCAGGCATTTGTCGTCAGTGAATCTGGGCTACATACGCCGCAAGATGTGGATAGGGTGACTGCTGCGGGGGCTCAGGCTGTTTTGGTCGGAGAGTCTTTGGTCCAGCATGATGACCCAGGGGGGGCGATCGCCTCGCTCCTGGGTCGATAAGTTTCCATCCTCTGTTGAGAGCAAACTCACCTACCCCTCGCTGTCAACCCGTATGGACATAGATCGCCGTCCCCTGCCGCTCCCTTCTCATATTCACTATGAGCTCTTGCTACAGCTATTAGAGCGGCAGACCGCTCAGGAAATTCCTCATCAGCATCCTCAAAAAGAGCAGCTGCGAACGCTCATTAGCACCCTCCGCAAAGCCTTCTCTCAGCAAAAACAGCTAGAGGAAAGCTGTCAACGACAGCAAATCCCTATCGAGTATCACTGGTCGCTCAATTCAGGGCCAACAGACTCAATATGAGGTTTATACTAAGAAATGTATCATCAGTGAAATTGCCGTATGAGTCGCAAGAAAGCCATCATTATTGGCTCCGGGATCGGTGGGTTGTCCTTGGGCATTCGATTGCAGAGTTTAGGGTTCGACACCACCATCTTTGAAAAGTTAGATGCGCCCGGTGGACGGGCCTACGTGCGCAGGGCCGATGGCTTTACGTTCGACATGGGGCCGACCGTGCTGACGGTGCCGCATCTGATAGAAGAATTGTTTTCGCTAGAGCGAGATGCCGCCGCACTAGCCGGGCCTGACTTTCCTGCTGAGATCATGGATCCTAAAGACCGGATTCGATCCGGCGTCAGCGGTGGCCTAAACACTTCCAAATACGTCAAGATTGTTCCCGTTCTGCCGTTTTACCGCATCTATTTCGACGACGGTACCTACTTCGACTACGACGGTGATCCTGAGAGCACTCGCCGCCAAATTGAAGCCATTGAACCCGACGATTTGGAAGGCTACGAGCGTTTTCACGACGCGGCTAGAGCGATCTTTGATCGCGGCTTTATTGAGCTGGGCTACACCTACTTTGGTGACGTGTTCTCCATGCTCAAAATCGCGCCCGACCTGGTGAAGCTAGATGCGGTTCGTCCGCTGTTTTCGTTCGTCAAGCGCTACTTTAAGAGCCCTAAGCTTCAGCAGGTATTTAGCTTCGAGCCTTTGCTGGTGGGCGGCAACCCGCTGACGGTGCCCGCCATTTATGCCATGATTCACTTCGTCGAAAAGACCTGGGGCATTCACTTTGCCATGGGCGGCACGGGTGAACTGGTGCGCAGCTTTGTGCGCAAGTTTGAAGAGCTCAACGGCACCATGCGCTACAACAGCGAAGTCGCCAAAAT
>JBARVU010000195.1:0-19592 GCA_049646425.1 Phormidesmis sp.
TGCCGATTCCCCGTCAGCGCGCTGAGAGTGAGGCACTGCTGGCTCAGACCGTAGAAGCCGCCCAGCTTGAATCAACGGTAGGCGGGCTTCAGTTTGGTGGAATTCGAGATATTGGCGTAGCCTTGGAGCGGGCGCAGGTGCAGGGCATTCTTTCGGGGGATGAGCTGCTGGAGATTGCCATGACACTAGCCGGGGCGCGGCGACTCAGACGACAGATCGACGCGCAGGAAAATCTGCCGGTGCTGCAAGCGCTGGTGGCTGACCTGCGCACGTTTCCGGAACTGGAGCAAGAGATCCATCGCTGCATTGACGACCGGGGCCAGGTGGCTGATCGGGCCAGTGACCGGCTCGCAGGCGTGCGCCAGCAGCTAAAAGTGGTGCGTGATCGCATCTACTCTAAGCTGCAAAGCATTCTTCAGCGGCAGAGCGGGGCGGTGCAGGAGAGTTTGATTACGCAGCGGGGCGATCGCTTCGTAATCCCAGTCAAGGCTGCTCAAAAAGACTCAATTTCTGGCATTGTCCACGATGTTTCGACCAGTGGGGCGACGCTGTATGTAGAGCCTCACAGCGTGGTTGACAATGGTAACAAACGCCGCGCCCTGCGCAAAGAAGAAGAAATCGAAGAAGAGGCCGTTCGCCAAAAGCTGACTTTCCAGGTGGCGGAAGTGCTGCCTGATCTGGAGCATTTGATGGTAGTGGTGGTAAAGCTAGACCTGGCGGCCGCCCGCGCGCGCTATGGCCTGTGGATGGACGGGAATGCGCCTCGGCTTGTCGAGGGCGAACAGATGACGCTGCGCCAGCTCAAGCATCCCTTGCTCTTGTGGCAGCAGAAAAAAGAGCAGGGTGCAGCCGTGGTACCGACCGACCTGCTGGTACGACCAGATCTGCGGGTAGTGGCGATTACTGGCCCTAATACCGGTGGCAAGACGGTCACGCTGAAGACACTAGGGCTGGCAGCGCTGATGGCCAAAGTGGGGATGTTTATCCCGGCCCGAGAGCCAGTGGAACTGCCCTGGTTTGACGCGGTGCTGGCAGATATTGGTGATGAGCAGTCGATTGAACAGAGCCTGTCTACCTTTTCGGGCCATGTGAAGCGAATTGGTCGAATTTTAGACGAGATAGAGGAGGCAAGAGATAGTGGCGAGGAGCTAGCAAATGCTCTAGTGCTGCTAGATGAAGTGGGGGCGGGTACCGATCCTTCGGAGGGGAGTGCGCTGGCGATCGCCCTCCTCAAACACCTTGCCGATCACACCCAGCTCACCGTTGCCACCACTCACTACGGCGAACTCAAGTCGCTCAAATACGAAGACGAGCGGTTTGAAAATGCGTCAGTCGAGTTTGACGATGTGGCCTTGGCCCCAACCTATCGCCTGCTGTGGGGCATTCCAGGTCGCTCAAATGCGCTCTCGATTGCCCGGCGTCTAGGGCTGAAAGAGACAGTGCTGACGCAGGCCAAACAGCAAATGGGCGGCGCCACCGAAGATGCCAATCAGGTGATCGAGGGACTGGAGCGGCAGCGGCAGCAGCAGGAGAAGCGGGCTGAAGAAGCCGGGAAACTGGTGGACAAAGCTGAAAAGTTTTACCAGGAGGTAGAGGAGCGGGCCAGGCGACTGCGGGAGCGGGAGCAGGTAATGAAGCGCCAGCAGGAAAAGGATATCGAAACGGCTTTGCTCCATGCGCGATCAGAAATTGCCAAGGTAATTCGCGAGCTACAGCAGGGGAGCAAAACGGCGCAGGACGCTCAAAAAGCGACTGAAACCCTTGACCAAATTGCTGAGAAACGGCTGCCGACGGGGACACATCCCGCCAAGGTCAAATCCACTAGCTATCGACCCAAGGTCGGCGAGCGCGTGAGGCTTTCTAGCCTGGGCGGGCAGACTGCTGACGTGCTAGAAGAGGCGGATGAAGATGGAAAGGTCGCGGTGCGCTTTGGCATCATGAAAATGACGGTCGACCTAGCGGACGTGGAGTCGCTGAAAGGAGAGAAAGCCGAGCCGATTGAGAAGCCGCCCAAAGCGCAGCCAATTGCGAAGAGTGAGCCACCGGCTCCGGCAGTAAGGACTGAGCGCAATACGGTGGATTTGCGAGGGATGCGGGTGATGGAAGCAGAGCAGGTGTTGGAAGATGCGATCGCCCGCGCCAACGGCCCCCTGTGGTTAATTCACGGACACGGTACTGGCAAACTGCGGCACGGTGTGCAGGAATATTTGAAGCGGCATCCGCAAGTTCAGAGCTTTGAGGCGGCTGAGCAAGCAGATGGGGGACGAGGCGTCACGGTCGCGAAGATATAAGGATAAAATACCATCCCTTATCTAGAAACTTTAGACGATGCGAGAGAGTGTGTTGTCAAACATAAGACCTATGCCATTTCAAACTCGGATTAATCACACATAAGCCAAGCGCAGTGGGGTTTGTAAGGCCAAGGGCTATTTCTATGCACATTGGTATAATCGGAGGATGAACCAAGGTCGAGTCTATGATTGCCGTCGCGACGAAGCCATATGTAGAGTTCAAAGAACGAGGGTACTGGATCGTTGGTACTCGAATCTCCTTGGATTCTATTGTTGGTAGTCCATCTTAGTAAAGGATAGAGATCGACAGCGTGCGCAGCTTACTTCACCGAATTGGCCCAGTCTTTTGCCCAATCTAAAATCTCGTAGACTCTTTCCATCGTCGCCGCTTCAGAATATAGCCTGAGCACGGGCTCTGTCCCGCTGAAGCGAATCAACAGCCAGCTATCGTCCTCTAGGTTGAACTTGTAGCCGTCGATAGTGAGGCAACTTTTGACTTTGCGACCGGCTACTTCCTGCGGGGTACTCGACTCCAAAGCGTGCAGCAGCTTACCGCGCACTTCCATATTCGCCAAAGGCAAATCAATCCGGTCATAGGCTGAGCTAAACCCAGTTTGCGCTCGGAGCGAATCGTTCAGTTCGCCAAAGTCTTTACCGCTCTGCACCACCGCCTCTAGCAAATACAGCGCTGATAGCAGCGCATCCCGCTCCGGAATATGGTGGCCATAGCCAATCCCACCTGACTCCTCCCCGCCAATCAGCACATCGGCTTCTAACATGCGGTCGGCAATGTATTTGTAGCCAATCGGTGTTTCGTGAAGCGGCAGGTCGTACAGCTTTGCCAGCGCCGGAAAAAGATTGGAACCGCTAATAGTCTTCACGACTTCGCCCTTCATACCCCGGCGTTTGGTCAGGTGCTCCATCAAAATCGGGATCAGCACCTGGGAGCTGAGGAAATTGGCGTTGCCGTCCATGCCAGCGATGCGATCGCAATCCCCATCAAAAATCAGCCCGACCGTCAGCCCCTCATTCGTCTTGCCTTCAATGGCCTCAAACAGCTTAGGAATATACTTCGGCAAAGGCTCAGGTGCCCCCCCGGCAAACAGCGGATCGGCCTCACCATTGATTTCATTGATCTCGCGCTCCAGCAGTCGCTGCAACCCTGTCGCCGCTGCCCCGTGCATCACTTCAGCAAACACAGTCAGCTTCCCATCACTCACCGCCTGACGGATCGCCTCAATATCTACCATCGACTGTAGCGCCCTGCAATAGCTCGGCCAGGGGTCAAAATTGACAATGCTACCAGCGGTAGAAGCCTGGGGTATCGTTTCATCCAGCTTGGCTTCCACTTTGCTCGTCACATCAGGCGGCACTGACCCGCCAAAGGCACTCTTCACCTTCAGCCCGGAATAAGCCGCCGGGTTGTGGCTAGCGGTAATCACAATCGCCCCCAATGCCTTTTGATCGAATGCGGCCCAGCTAAAGGCAGGCGTCGGCGCGAAGCATTCAGAAAGCTTGACATCATAGCCAGCAGCAGCGATCATCTCAGCCGCATAGCGAGCAAAATCGGGCGACAAAAATCGTCTGTCATAGCCAACGATTACCGTTTTACTGCCATTCTCACCGTAAGTTTCTTCCAGCACCTGAGCGGCAAGCGCCGCCACCTTACCCACCCGAGCAAAGGTAAAATCAGCGGCAATGATCCCCCGCCATCCATCCGTACCAAACTGAATGCCTTTATCGACAAATGTAGAAGGAGACACTGAAGCCATATCGAGTCGCAGTAAGTGTAAAAAGTAGCGCCTATAGAACTAGGCTGAGAGGATGTTTGAAAAGCCCGAGATAGACTGTCGATTTCAGATAAGCGAAACGAGGTTTGGCGGCTTTCGGTCAATCTGACTTAAGCAAATAGAATATTAGAAAGCCACTTTTCAAACATTCTCTGAGCCTGATGGTGAACCGCACCTACAGATACACACTGAAGTTTACCGATAGACGCTGCCAAAATACCAGCAATGCCAGCACTAAGTTTTCAACCAGGTGGAAAGCAGCGTTTTCATTCAGTAACCTCGGGGGGACGCAGTAAGTCCTTCCTTCTTTTATAAGTTAATCGAGATAAGGAAACCGTAAAGTCCCCAGCCATTTTTTTGATCATTAGGGTCAAAAGCCTTGTGATACCCTACAATTGATCGGTTACTCAGTAGAGCAACATAGCGGGATGTGGCGCAGTTTGGTAGCGCACTTCGTTCGGGACGAAGGGGCCGTGGGTTCGAATCCCGCCATCCCGATTTAGCTGAAACCTAATAGACATAGGCTTTTCGCCTTCCGTGCAAGCGCTTTTAAGCCCCTATCTGATATAGATAGGGGCTAATGAGGTTGGGTGCTTTCAGACGTTTTTAGCGCTAATATTGGTAGGAAATTGGTAGGAAAACTGGTAGGACGATGAAAAAGCTCCCGACCACCGCAACCACTTCCAGGCGCGTTTCTGCTATCAATCAGGAATCAGCTAGTAGCCTTGTCAAGGTCGAAAATGATGAAGGTAGATTAAGGCTTCGCTTCAGCTACGGGGGCAAACGCTACGCAATGGCGATTGGCTTGCCCAACTCCTCGGTCAATCGAATGGTGGCTCAGCAAAAAGCATCCCAGATTGAGCTGGACATTGCCTCTGGTAACTTTGACCCGACTCTAAAGAAATACAAGCCAGCCAGGGGCAGCAAGAAGTCGTCCGACGCCCAGGTAGCTGGGCTATTTCGGAAGTTTATGGCTGCTCAGGTTAAGGCAAAAGGTCTAGAAAAAGGTAGCTTGTGTCGCTACGACGCAGTACTGAAGCATTTGGAAAAATTCTTTAAGCACAAGGATGCCGAGGCAATAAATGAGTTGGACGCTCAAGCTTTTGTAGAATATCTGCGGTCAAAAGTATCTGAGCGGTCGGTTAAGGACTATATGATTCTGGTGCAGTCTTGCTGGATTTGGGCAGAGAAGACGTTGCCGGATAATCCTTGGCACTCAGTACTAAAGCAAGTGAAGCCTGCGCCTAAGCAGAAGGTGAAGCCGTTTACTGCTGAGGAGGTGCAGCGGATATTGGAGGGGTTTGCGTGCGATCGCCACTATCAGCACTATACCGATTTTGTGACTTTCCTTTTTGGAACAGGATGTCGGTTTGGAGAAGCCGCTGCTCTGAAATGGAAGCATCTGGCCAGTGATTTTTCTACGGTTTGGATTGGGGAATCGGTATCGAGAGGGATACGAAAAACCACAAAGACTGGAAAAGATCGGATAGTGATGCTACCTGAAAAAGTAGTCGAGATGCTGGTCGCTCGAAAAAATAATGCTTACAGACCTGATGATTTGGTATTTCCGGCTCCCAAAGGAGAGGAAATTAATGATCGAGGCTTTCGGCGACGAGCTTGGCGGAAGGTCTTAGAAAAATTGGAAATTGAGTACCGGAAGCCCTATGCGACCAGGCATACTGCAATCAGCCATGCGTTAGCAAAGGGCGCAAATCCCGGGATGGTTCATTCGCGGGTTACACTTTCTACAGCGATTCACTCAGTGAGCGTCCACGCCGACCCGTAGGATAAAGCTTGTCATCCTCGCTTTAGGCGATCGCTAGATATGAGCCAAGCCCTTTCCGTTGCTGCCCGCTTATCCCCGGTCATTCGCCAAGATATCGGCATTCAGATGCTCGCTGGCACCGAACCCATCAGTCATCTGGCAGCAACGCATCAGGTCAGCCGCAAGTTCATCTATCAACAGGGCAACAAGGCGAAGCGCTCACTGGATGAAGCGTTTTCGCTCACCCAGGCGGATGACGAGGTTCTGTTTCATCTGCCGGTGACCAAGCGCTGGCTGTACCAGTTGATGCTGGGTCTGGTGCTGATCTGCCACAGCTCCTATCGTGGTGTGGTGGAGCTGTTTCGCGACCTATTCGATACGCCGATCAGCATTGGCACCGTTCATAATCGGCTTGAAGCAGCCGCCACAAAAGCCGCTGAAATTAACCAATCACAAGACCTTTCCAGGATTGAAGTAGGCTTACACGACGAGATTTTCCAGTCAAATCGCCCAGTGCTAGTCGGTGTGGATGCGGCGTCAACCTATTGCTATCTGCTCGAAGGTGTAGAGCATCGGGACGAAGAGACCTGGGGCTGGCATCTGCTGGATGTGATGGCGCAAGGCTTCGAGCCAAAGTACACGATTGCTGATGGTGGCAGTGGACTGCGGGCCGGACAGAAGGCAGTGATGCCAGCAACCCCTTGTCATGGCGACGTGTTTCATATCCAACGGCAGTTTGGACAAGTACTCAGTGGTCTAGCCCGCCAAGCACAAGCGGCCACCGCCCGCCGGATCAAAGTCGAAAAACAGATGGCCCAGGCAAACCAGACCCCAGCAACTACTCGCAAACTACTTATTCAGCAGGTCAAGGCAACCCGCCGAGAAATCGGACTGCTGACCCGTGTAGAAGATATCGAAACATTGTTGCAGTGGTTCTCGCAGGACGTGCTCACGCTCGCTGGAGAGTGCCCTCAGCGTCCGTCAGGAGTTGTTCGACTTCATCGCCACAGAACTCCAACAGCGGGGCGGGAAATCGTATCCGACCATTCGTAAGCTCACAAAGTCATTGCAAAATCAGCGTGACCAACTGCTGGCCTTTGCTGGTGTCATCGACCAGAGACTGGTCGTGATTGCTGAGCGCTTCGAGCTACCGCTTCAGGCAGTGCGGGATGTCTGTCTGCTGCATCGAAAGCACGAGACCTCGAATGCCTACTGGGAGCGGTGGAATCAGCTACACAGCCAGCTTTCTAGCCAGTTTTACGGACTGATGAATGCCGTGGGTGAAGCGCTCAAAGATACGCCCAGAGCCAGCTCGATGGTAGAGAACTTGAACTCACGGCTGAGAAACTATTTTTTCCTGCGACGGAGCCTGGGTGATTCCTACCTGAGCACGCTGCAATTTTTCCTCAATCACAGATGTTTCATCCGGTCGCTGAAGCCAGAACGAGTGGGTAAAAGCCCCAAGCAATTGCTGACTGGCCAGCCTCATCCACATTGGCTAGAACTACTGGGGTTCCAGCGGTTTCAAAGAGCGTAGAAGCTGACTCACCTAGTTCGCTAGATCATCATCAATGATGGTCTACTTTAGGCTGCGAGTGTGACCCTGAATCGAGCTTTTTTGAACCATCCCCCGCTTAATCAGAGAAAAGATGGTCGATAATGACCCCGACGATATTTTCTCTATCCTTTACTAAAATGGACTACCCTAAAAAAGTCAATATCACCACGCCCTGTTTTTGCGAGTATCCGCTCGATAAGGTGGCCTCAGTCTTCTCGAAGCAAACCTCTACTCCAATACTCCAAAGAAAATCAGGATGAATCAAAATCAGCAAGATAATGACAAGGCAACGACGGCTTATTAGCAGCAGTTACATCCGTGGTGCCTCATTCAGCAGCTACCTAAAATGCAAAACCGCGAAGTGGCCCGGTTTCGTCGCCGCAACGATGCCGATGCTCATCTTCGAGTACTGCGCCAGCTATCGCCGTTAAGCCATTACGCAATTGTCTTTAACCTAACTTCAAAGAAAACCGAGCAAAAAACTAATGGACAGTTCTCTTCAGAAAAGGCTGTGGCTCAATGAGGATGCCATGGTAGGCGCTGTCCAGAAAATATCTGTCTTAAATATATGATCAAAGCGCTAGAGGATGCTGCTCTCAAAGGTCAGGCATTGGCCGTCTGCCTTGTTGATATCGGACTGAGTGAGTTTGATGTGCCCAAGGGGTGGGTAAAGCCTCATGCAGGAGTTTCAACTGCGGGTAATGCAATGCCCACAGGCAATAGCGACTTTGCCCTGGAGCTATACCGGTGTGCTTACAAAAAAGCTGGGCAGAAGAAGCAACCTGCGCTGAAGGCAATACGAGTACTGCTGGGTGATTAGCGCCAATAGCTAAATGAGCCGTGCGTGGCGTTTAGCCGAGCCAGCCTGTAGCCTTCAGATGATCCCAGGCGATTTCTAGATGGCGGGGTTTGAAGAGGTTCTTTTTGCGATCGCTCCATTCCTGCACTCGCGCGATCGCTACCTGAGTGTCCTGAGCCGCCTGGGGATCTTCTTGTGCTACCCAATGCAGCGTAGCGAGCATTTCCATCCCGTAGGGCGTTTCAAAGCCTTCAATCAATTGACTGACTTGCGTTAGGTACTGCTCAGCTTGCTGTTCCTGCGCTAGAAAATCGAGAGCTGCTGTGTGGCCTGCGGGTAGTATCTTAATCTGAGCGCGGTCACTGCCATCGCCATAGCCTTGTAGGTAGTGACCTTCCATTCGCTGGAGCGCATGGTTCAAATCGTGGGCATAGGGGCCATAGTGAAAGCGCTGATACTCCAGCTTTTGCAGGGCCGGTTCACCCGCAGCCTTGAGAAAGTAGGCTAGTTTTTGAATTTCAATCCGGCTCGTGCGGTATCCAGATAGCCCGTAGAGTTCTAAAACTCGAATCAGGGTAGCTCTAGCGGCTGTCATCTCTGGCTTTGAGGTGGCTACCGTCATCTCGCTAGCGGCGGGGGCTCCGGCTGGCTCAAATAGGACAACTTCAATCTCGGGCAGCGGCTCAAAGGCTTGAACGATGAGTGGTTTGACCGCTGACCAGACAAGTCCGCCGTTGCCGCAGCCAAGGGGAGGGATGGCGATAGAGCGAATACCTAACGTTTGCACTTCTTGGACGAGGGCTAGTAGACCTGTCTGAATATCTTCTAGGCAAGATTTTTGCCGCCAGTGTCTTTTGGTTGGAAAGTTAATGATGTAGCGGGGATTGAGCAGCGAGTCGGTTGCGACTGTAAACATGCTTCCGGGCTGGACTTCGCCGTTTTTACAAGCCTTGTGATACTGCTTAAAGTTTTCTGGAAAGGCTCGCTTGAACTGTAGCGCCACACCTCTTCCCATCACACCCATACAGTTGACGGTGTTAACGAGGGCTTCAGTTTTTTCCTCTAAGAGGTTGCCACGCTTTAGCTTAAGCATTTTACAGACATTTTTAGTTCAATTGTACTACTCAAATCGCTCCGAGGAAACACTCATATACTACTGTGCCACTAGCGATCAGTAGTAGTAGGTAGGGCGCACCTTAATGGTCGCGGTCTGTCCAAACTGGGTCAAGACTCGGTTTACTTCGTCTGCAACTGTTTGATTGATGACGCAGATGCCACGAATGAGTGACCACGGCACGCTCTGATGCACCAGAAACTCAGCCTGTCGTCGTCGTTTGCGATCGCCATCTTCATCGGTGTCGTTCCAGAACTTAGTCTTCATAACGTCTCTATCAATGGCTGTTGGCAGTGCTGCTAAATCATCGTAGAAGCTGGTGTAGCCTACTACTGCATGGCCATCGCTGAATGCAAACCCTAGTGACGCTTCAGCGACGGCTTCTGCTGTAGTCACCAGATGTAAGCTATCTGGCTGGCCACCTTGATAGCCGTCAACGTAGCCCCTATGAATTGCGTACAGCATAGGTGAGCGTGGCGCAAAGTAGAACGGTACATAGTCATGTAGGGTGCCTTTTGGCCCGCAGGGTACGGCTTTGGAAGCTCGCCTTTCCTGAATATGTTCGTAGGCTATAGATGCGTAAGCAGCATCGCTACTTTGAAGCTGATTTTTGGAGAGGAGTTCTCCGCACTGTAATAGGGCGGGCAGATTGCTGATGGGAGTGATGTGATAGATCCAGGTAGGCATCCTATTGGGCGACGGCAGTGGGCGGTGCTTAAAGTAGTAAGCATAGGCCATCTGCGTAGTGGGTTCATGTGAAACCTGCTTAAGGAAATGCAGAAATTCTGAGTCATTCCTCGATCAGCGGTGAGCGCAAGCGGATGCCCGGAGAAAAAGCGCTTGTAGATCTTTGGCTAGCGATGGATGAATTCAGTCTAAAGTCACATAAGAGCAGCCCGAGCTAGTTAGAAGAAGGACAAATAGGATTGTTTAAAGCAGAAAACTATGAGAGGCAAAGGCATCAAACAAAGCAACACCGCAGAGCTAATTGACCAAACCATCAATATCCTCGATGGAACAGAAGTCACGCTCACTATCGACGAACAAACTGCCATCACGCCAGAAGCCTATCTAGAAAGCCTACAGGCATTCTTTACTCACGCTAACTTGGCCTCAACTAATTTTCTCGAAACACCGCAAGCCAACACGGACAATAAGCCCCTGACTAGTCTGATCGGTTCAGCCCCCGGCAGCTTTACCACTCCAGAAGAAGCCGACCAGTTTATCCGTCAAGAACGGGACACATAGGATTACTAGAAGCGTTGGCGGGCATGTGCTCGTAGAAGAGTCGCGCTGTGGCTCAACAGGTTTCAGTCATGGGCTACCTTTACAGTAGAGTCGGCTCATGTGGAGAAGAAGTCGCTGAGTCGCGAAACTTAGCAAGATTTTATTGTGCGTGGTTTTCAGGGTAGGCTGTGTGATCGCCCGCCTGATATCTCACCAAAAAAGACATAGATGGTGATCGCTTCAAGCCGCGCTCATGCGGTACATACTGTGCTCGTCTTGATACCAGTTGCCTGCGCGGACAACGCTGGACAGCACGTTCGAGGTGAAATTACGCGCCTTCAGGCGACGCTATTCTAGCCTGCACCGTTTTGTATACGATGGCGAAACAGGCAAAGAACAAATATGCGCTCAAACGCATATGCTTTTAGAGGTATAATTCAGATATGGCATGGTTAGTTGAGTTTCACGAAGCCTTTGATAAAGAGGTGGCAGCCTTTGAAAAGGAAGTCAAGATCCAATTGGCTGTATCTATCAAATTTCTTGAAGAGTTTGGCCCACAGTTAAAGAGACCCCATGCAGATACCCTGAATGGATCGGTTCACGCCAATATGAAGGAACTACGGTTTAACACTAGCGATGGAGTCTGGCGCATTGCCTACGCTTTTGACCCAAACAGGCAAGCAATTTTGCTGGTCGGCGGCGACAAATCGGGCAGCAGTCAGAAACGATTCTATAAAAACCTGATTAAAAAAGCGGACGAGCGATTCTCCGCCTATCTAGAAGCAATAAAGGAGGAACGCTCATGACAAAAGGCGCGCGATTGCAGGCATTTTGGGACGACTTTACCGACGCGGACAAAGCAGACATAGAAAGCCGCTACAAAGACATGCGGGCTACTTATTTGACGCTGCAAGAACTACGTAAGGCGCATGGTTTGACCCAGGAGGCGCTAGCGGCAGAACTCAATATCAAGCAGGAGAACGTTTCACGTATTGAGAAACGCTCTGACTTATTGCTATCAACTTTGAGAGGCTATGTTGAAGCGATGGGTGGCGAGTTGCAGCTCGTTGTGAAATTTCCAGATGGCCCGCCCGTTACTTTAGATGGCTTTAGCGACCTGAAGGCTCAAATAGATCCGTGACTTTAGACGTTTTTGGTCTTAAGAGTGGTAGGAAAGTGGTAGGACATGTTTTTGGTGATCTCCGAAACTGCTATTTGTTAAGAGTTATAGGAATATTAAGACTTCGTTCGGGACGAAGGGGCCGTGGGTTCGAATCCCGCCATCCCGATTCAACTAAACCTCTTCATTCGACAGCCTTTCGGTTGATTCTAACGCTTCTCAGACCTTTGGCTGTTGTCAATAAGGATTAAGAACGTGGGACGAGTTCAGGGACTTTTAGCTACCAAAGACAGAATAGGCCCTGCGGCGAACCACAGAGCCCTGTATCAAGTTTCAGAAATTAGCTAGAGACAAACTAACCACTACCAGATGCATTCTATTCTGCCAGTGCACTGTGAAAAATCAATATGCTGCCTGCCCTGGCTCAGGCCGGACGCTCGTGTGTGCTCGCCTAGCGAGATCTGTACACTTAGCTGCCTACAGATACTTCTCCTTGCCATAAGGATCTTGCACTGTGAGGTCTCTGGTAGGATTGCTGCGCAGGCGTCCCTGGTCGCGGGCAAAACCAAAGTATGCCGCTAATGAGCCGGTTGCCAGGTGCAGCCAAACGTCGCTGCCGAAAATGGGCATGAGGCCAAAGGCGGTATTGGCAATCGGGAAAAGCCCTAAAAACGTTAGTAGCCCAAACAAAACGGCGAACGAATCTGAGATAATGCGAGCACCGGGCTCAGTACTCAGAAACCCAGCAATGCCAACAATGCCGATTATCAGGTTGAAAATGTTGTTGACGGTTGTGGTGGGAAATAGACCGAACAAATAGCCAAATCCTGTCGCCGTCCCTGTCCCCACTTGGGTCATAAACTCGGGTACTTGAGCCGGTTCGACGAAGCCTGGGAAAAAGCCCAGTAGCCCAGCTAGCGTATAGACAAAGCCTACCACCAGTAAAAAATAACGGACTGCCATCGGCGTCCTCCTTAGATGTACAACTCCCTCAGTAAAAAGGCTTTGCCAAACTTTGACCTTGGTCGAATGAGAGAGTTTTTTCTCTGCCAAAAGATAAAAGATGCGGGGTAGTCCAGTGGAATTCCTACTGACCGACGAGTTCTTTGAACCAGTCATCGCTCCAAATGTCTTCGAAGATTTCGTCGGCGAGGGCTTCTTGCTTGTAGCTAGGCTCTAGACGAACGGCCTGCTGAAGGTTTTCGAGGGCGAGGTCGTTGTCGCGCTGGAGGGCGTAGCTGAGCGCTCGGTTGTAGTAGGCTTTGGCATAATTGGGGTTGGCGGCGATCGCCTTGTCAAAGCTCTTCAGCGCATCTCGATCCCGGCCTAACTTCAACAGCACATAGCCGCGATTGTCCCAGGCTTTGGCCAGCTTCGGATTGAACCGCACCGCTTTTTCAAAGGAAACCACTGCCTCTTCATAGCGCTCTAGCTCAGTCAGCGCTAGGCCGCGATTAAGCCAGGCCACGGCGTCATTCGCCTGCAAGGTCACTGCCTGGTCAAACGATTCAAATGCTTTTTCATGTGCCTGCAAAATGCCGAAGGCGACGCCCCGGTTCACCCAGGCTTCGTGGTATTCGGGGTTGATATCTAGGGCGCGGTCGAAGGCAGCGATCGCCTCTTCTCGCTTACGCAACCGACTCAGCACCATACCCTGATTCAGCCACGCCTTGGCATCGGTCGGGTCACGCTCAATCACGGTGCCAAAAGCGCTCAGCGCTTCCTCGTAACGCCGCTGTTCTCTGAGCAGTAGCCCCTTCTGGTACCAAGCTTCATTATTTTCTGGGGTGAGCTGAGTTACCTGGTTGAGGGCGGCTAGGGCGTCTTCTTTTCGATCCAGTTCGACGAGGGCGCGGCTGCGGCTGTACCACAGGGCAGCGTTGCCAGGCTGCACTTCCAAAGCTCGGTCGTAGGCGGTAAGCGCAGCTTCGTACTGCTTGTTCTCTAGCTTTTGGTCACCGTTAGCGACAAATTCATCGGCAGTCAAAAATAGCTCGGGCCGGTTGTCTTTGAGGCGGCTGATCTGCTTGGAGAGATCGTCTAGCTGACTTTGAGCGGTGCTGACAAAGGAGTCTGCAACATATTCAGGTGTTACCTCGCCAAGCTGCTGCATAATCTGTTGCTTTTCAGCTTCGGCTTCAGCGCTGAGGGTGGAGATTTTGGCCTGAATCTCTTTTTTGACTTGGAGAACGTCGGCGATCGCCTGCTCCTGCCTTTGATCCATGTTGGCTTGCAGAGCCTCTAGCGTCTGAGCAAATTTCTCTTCGATTTGGCCCAAGCGTTTTTGGGCGGTCTGCTCACGCTCAGCAGCGGATTTGGCCAGTTCGCCAATTTGTTCGCCCAGGCGAGCGTCAAAGCTGTTGAGCTTTTCAAGAATGACATCGCGCCTGCCAAAGACGGTATTGCGCACGCCGGTGAGTTCACCAGTGAAATTGTTTTCAATTTCTTTGAGCGATCGCAACAACTGCTGCCGCTCGCTGCCAATGCCCGACTGCAAATCATTCAGCTCGCGGGTAAACTCTCCTTGAAGCTGCTGGACAATGCCCAATGCCTGGTCGCGCTGCTCGCCCAGATCTCCTTGCAAGTCAGCAAGCTGATTAGAAAACGCCCGAGCCGTTTCGCTTAGCTCGGTAAACAGCTGAGTTTTGCGCGTATCCACATCGCTGCCCAGATTCGCGATCTGCGTACGAAACCCTTCAGCCGTCGCCTGCAGCTGCATGATCGTATGGCTACGCTCCTCGTTCACGCCTGCCTGCAGGCTAGAAATTTGAGTCTTAAACTCACCAGCTACCCTATCCATATCGCCAAGAATAGTGCCTTTGCGTCCTTCTACATCTGCTTTGAGTGTGGCAAACTGCGTCAAGAAGCCATCGGCAGACTGCCGGAAGCTCTGCATCATATTCGCTTTGCGGCTCTCGACCTCGTTGCGAATCGCATTGAACTGCTGCTGCAATTCTGCGGTAGAGCGCTGAATGTTTTGTAGCGCCAGGTCCCGGTGGCCCAGGGCGCTCGCTTGAACTTCGGCCAACTCTTTGACCACTTCTTCCTCAGAAGCCTTTAAACTTTCCAGCGCTTGATCGCGCTGCTGTTCGATTTTGTTCTTGGCAGCGGCTTCTACTTCCGAGAGCTTCGGGCCAAACTCATTGCCCATTTTGACTAAGCCCGAAAGCATCCGATCTTTCTCGGCAATCGTTTCAGCTTGTAGGCTACCGAGCTGATCCGAGAGCAACGACTCTTTCCGTTCTATTTCGTCAAAGAAGGCCGTTTTGCGACGCTGAGTTTCTTCTTTAATCACGCCAACATGACGAGAAAATTCGGCTTCGGACGTCGTGAAGCGCTGAAGGATCCGCTGGCCTTCGACAGCCGTTTCCGTCTGCATTTTGTCCAGACGCTGTTTAGCCTGAGACTGAATGGCAGCGGTGGTTTGAGCGAAGTCAGTGGCAGTGTCTTCTAGTTTGTTGTTGATATCTTCGAGCTGCTGCTCCCAGTTCTTGGCAGTCTGTACCTTGAAAGCATTTAGCTCTTCGATGAGCTTGTATAAAACCTCTCGCTGAGCCACCACTTCCCTTTGAAAATTGCTAGCGCGGCCCTGGACTTCTCCAGAGAGATCGTCGGCCTCAGCCAAGATCCGGTTAAGGCCGCGAGTGGCATTGTGCACCTTGTTCTCCAGCTCTGTCATCTCATTGAGCTGGGTTCGCACAACGGTAGCCACTTCATTTACCACCGAGCGCCGCAAAACCCACAGCATGACAATCCCGACGCCCAACAGCAGCACCAGCGCGCCTAGCATCACCCCAAACAGAGTCGTCGCGCGGCGCAGGGTATCTTCGGCATCGCGCTGCTGCTGAGTGAGGGAGATATCTGCTGACAGCGCGGGGGTGGCGGCGGGCCCAACTATCTCCACCTGCGCAATCGCTGGGGCTGGGATCTGGGCTGCTTGAGCGCGGTTGGGTTGCCCTGAGGTAAGGCTACTTGCACCTAGCACTAGCCAGCTAGCCATCAGCCCGCTGGTCGTCAAGCGCCAATTTTTTTGATTCCCCTGCATGGGTGACCCCTTACCGTGGCTGACGTTCGCAGCTTGCACTAGCATTCTACCTGAACCGACAGATTAGCAGATCTTCTGCGCCTTCCGCCCGTTCAACTCATCCCCTGCCGCCCGCCGGCCTGAGCGTTAGTCGAAGCAGTGGGCTGAGCGCAGTCGAAGCCCGCTATATTTGTATAAAGTACGATAAATCTCTTTTTAACAGAGCCGCCCATGGCAGATGTCTCTATTGCCCAACACTATCATCAGCGCACAAAATACGACCCTGAGACGATTGCGGCTAAAAGTCGTGGCCCTGGTGGCGGCCTGGACTGGTCACAGCAGCCGGTTCCCTATAAGGACTACAAGCTTGGCCACGATATCGATCTCAAGCCTTATTTAGAGGATATACCGGCTGATGCTGACGATAGCTGGCGCTGGTGGCGACGGCTTTCGCGCTTACTGATTGATAGCTATGGCCTGACAGCAAAGGTGATGACCTATTCGGGGGAGCCGATGTACTTGCGGTCGGCGCCGTCGGCCGGGGGCCTATATCCGGCTGAGATATATCTGGTCGCTCGGGGCACGTCGCGGCTACCGGCAGGACTGTATAACTATCAGGTGCGATCGCACTCCCTTTTGCGCTTTTGGGATGATCATCCCTGGCAGGCGCTACAGTCGGCCTGCTTTTGGCACCCTGCCTTAGAAACCACTCAAATGGCCCTGGTCGTCAGCGCGGTGTTTCAGCGGTCGGCCTGGCGCTATCAAGATCGGGCCTATCGGCGGGTATTTTTAGACTCGGGGCATCTGCTAGGCAATTTGGAAGTGGCAGGCACGCTGTGTGACTATCGGCCTCATTTGATTGGCGGGTTTGCCGATGAGGCGGTCAATCAGCTTTTGTATCTTGATGGGCAGGCAGAGAGTGCGATCGCCCTGCTGGCCATCGCCGATCTCTTCGAGGTCGATCAAAACCTGCCGACGGCCTGTAGTGCGCTCCCTAGCCCTGCCCATACTGATTTTTCGCCGATGGCCGATGGTGAGCTGCTGGGCTACCTGCATGAAAATTCGATTATTTCTATTGATTCAGGCTTTGGCCAACTGCAACAAAAGCGCAATGGGACGCCGCTACCGCCTGCCGATCTCGCTGCCGCCTCAGGGCAATCTTTAGACCGTAACCCAACAGATAGCACTGACGATGCCTCGCTCGCAGATAACCCTCCTATCTCTGACAAATACAAGTTTCCTTTTGGCATCACGGTATCTACCAAGACGCAGCCAATCCTTTGGGGCGACCGCCTGGAAGAATTAGAAGACACCCTGCTCACTCGCCGCTCCACTCGCCGCTACATCAGTGTGCCCCTATCCCGCGCTGACCTTTTTGCCCTGCTCGACTTCACCTACCATCCTGAGAACTATCGCCTGCAAGACTTTGATGCGCAGCCCGACTACTTCGATCTAAGTCTGATTGAAACATTTATCGCTGTTTCCAATGTAGAAACGCTAGAGGCTGGCTGCTATTATTACGCGCCTGAAGCTCAAGAACTCCGTCAGATTCGCTTCAACCAGTTTCGTGAAGATCTGCATTTCCTGTGTTTAGGACAAGATCTTGGTAGAGATGCTGGCGCTATCATTTTTCACACGGCTAATTTGGCAGCAGCCGTCGCCAAGTATGGCGATAGAGCCTACCGATACCTGCACATGGACGCCGGTCACCTGGGCCAGCGTCTCAACTTGGCGGCTACTCGCCGGGGACTAGGCGTTAGCGGCATTGCCGGTTTTTTTGACGATCAGGTGAATGAGCTGCTCAGCATTCCAGCCGAAGAAGCGGTCTTATACATTACCACCGTCGGCCAAAAGCCCAGCCGCTAGTCATCAATGCCGCCCATTTCGCGGACGCTGCGAGCGATCGCGGAAATATCTTCATCGCCATAGCCTCTGGCGATCAAGCCGGTTTCCACCTGTTCTACATAAGCAGCCATTGGCAGGGGCAAGCCCAGTTCGCGAGCAGTCTCCAAGGCAATGTTCAAGTCCTTCTGGTGTAGCCGCACCCGAAACCGAGCGGATAGTCATTGCTGATCATATTGCCAGAGCGGTTGGTCAGCCCCCAAGAGCCCGCCGCGCCACTGCCGACCGCCTGCACGACCTGAGTCATCTCCAGCCCTGCCTTTAGTCCTAGAGCCATCCCCTCCGCGACTGACCAATAGGTACCGGCGACGATGATTTGATTGATCGCTTTGGTGATTCGGCCTACTCCAATGGCGCCTACATGCGTAATCGTGCTGCCCATTGCGCTCAGCACCGGCATTGCCCGTTCGACATCGGCAGCCTCACCGCCAACCATAATTGAGAGCGTGCCTTTCTGCGCCCCTTCTGAGCCGCCGGATACCGGTGCATCCAGCATTTTCACGTCTTTTTCGGCCAGGGCTTTGGCAATGCGGCGGGTGACCTCTGGGCTAATGGTCGACATGTCAATCACTAAAGTGCCTGCTTTAGCGCTGTGAATGACGCCCATTTCTCCTAGTAGCACAGCTTCTACATCGGGGCTGTCGCTTACGCAGGTAATGACGATATCAGCGGTGGCGGCTGCCTGCTGAGGAGAATTGGCAGCGATCGCACCCGCCTCCACCAGGCTTTGTTCTTTTGCGCGCGTGCGGTTGTGCACAGTCACCAAATGACCTGCCTGCAAGAGATTACGAACCATCGGGGCGCCCATAGTACCCAATCCAACAAATGCGATGTTCATAGAAGAGATATGAGTGTGGAGTACAGCTAAGCAATCTTAGCAAGCGTATCGGCCCTCCAACGCTACTCGTAGCAAAGCCAATATCAACACAAAAAGTCCCCAGCAGAGCCAGGGACTTCTTTACTTATCAGCAGTGAATTTTTACTAGGGTTAGCAGTTGTTCAAATGCTGCAATCGCTATACCTTGGCCAATCGCGATTAGCCTTCTGGCTCAGCAGCGCAAGGGTCAGCGGCGCAAGGGTCAGCGGCAGGATCTTCTACTGCATCAGGTGCAATTTCCTCAGTTGCATCAGGCTCAACCTCTGCACTTGGGCCACAGCTAGTAAGGGTAGTTACACCCAAGACAGAAGCAGCGGCAACAGCGGCCAAATACTTAATTTTCATCTTGTACTCCTTAAATAATTAAAAGCGGGACTAGCTTTAAAGATGCGGCAGATGTGCCGTATTCACGCTTAACTTAGACGCTGTAATTATGGACTGTCAAGCGCTCAAAAGAGTGAGCATTCGCTGAGCGTATGATGAGTAAGCACAACAAGCTTTATTACTCTTTTGTCATTTTTCAGCCATTTTTCTGTCATTTTCGCCTGAGTCGCCATAATATTCTCCTGGTGTCAGCTTGTCTGACACCAACAAGGCAGCGCTTTGTCATTTACCGGCGGCGTTTTTTCTGATGACGCTTTCTGCGCCCTATCCGACTGCCCAGCGTGTCACTCACCGAGTGGCTGATAGCGCCTAGCTCTAACCCTATTAATGCAGCTGCCCAGGCCGTAGCATAGTGATTGAGCAGATAGTGAAAAGTAGCGCCAAGGCTCTGCCAGGGAAGTTGGGCATCCCACAGGGCATTTAGGGCTAGAACGATCAGGTAAGTAAACAAAGTTACCCATATGGTCAGGTAAGCTACTCGCCCGGCTGTCCCGATGATCGGCCCATGAGAGAGCCTTGAGCGATGCTTGAGTGCCTTCTGATAGGGCAGCCAAATCCACCGCAGTGGGCCCCAGCGTTTGTACTGAATAGAGCGGATGTCCAGGTCGGGGCCAAGCATAAACCCGCCTACTAGAAAAGACAGCGCTGTAGTCACTGTGAGTGAGGGGCTATTGGTCAAGCCAAAGGTAATTCCTACGACGGGTGGCAGGCACCATAGGGTGATTTTGTCATGGGTTCGGC
>JBARVU010000196.1:0-20103 GCA_049646425.1 Phormidesmis sp.
GCTTCCTTTTTGTCGATAGATGGTAAAGCCTATTTTTTCTAAAGCCTTTATGCACTGCTTTCCCGAGACCACTGGAAGCCTGGTCATACGCTGACAATCTCAACGTTGTCGCTGGGTATCGGTTGCCCTCGCTCAATCAACACTTCAATATGTAGCGAAATTGCTTCCTTTACGTTTTCTATCGCTTCGTCACGAGTTTCACCCTGACTAAAACAGCCTGGCAAGCTAGGTACTTCAACAATAAAGAAACCATCTTCATCTTGATATAGCAAAACTTTTCGACTTAGAGATGCCTGAGATGTCATGGTCATAGCGCTTCCTGTTCTCTTTATCTAGATAGATCAAACGTTCGGTAGCATTATCCATTTCTATAATAGCTATGGCACGCCCCTCACAGTGTGACTTCTACAAGCGGTATGGATATGAAGCTGACGCTACCGAACAGTATTGACCAAAAACTGTTCGGTAGGCATGTACACCGGCGGCTCCGAACCACGAAGCTGCTCGCAGATTTTAGCTTTGCGAGCATACGACGTTCTTTGGCAGTCATCCGCACGGCCTAAAGCGGTTTCTGCCAAAGAACGACTGAATTAGGATATGACCTTGATCTTCTAAGCAACGGGCGCTGCTTTAGGCTTTGCCTTTCTGGATAGTGCTTTGCGTAGTTTGCCTGCCGAGCTTCCACGAACGACGGCCCGAGAGGTCCCAAGCGGCGTATGGACGACGATGATGGAAGTGTCAGGGTGGCGATGGGCGATCGCATCGGGCTCTCGTCGCACCGCTATTTTCCCCTGGTAGCGACCCCGCTGAGCCGGCAGCACCAGCAGGTCAGTTGCTCGAATCGCCGTGGATACTGCGGAAATAGGCGTACCGTTTACTCGGGTAATCGTCAGATCCGCCGGTAGCTCATCCGTCCACGGAGCTGTCATTGTGCTTTTAGAGTCGGCGCCGATCAACAGAATTTCTAAGGGGGCTTTGAGTTCTGCGGCTAGGCGCTGCGCGACCGTCAAAGAGAGCTTGGCAGCAGCCGACAGAGATCGCATCATTGGCAGGGCTAATACCACCCGATCTGCCATCTCAGCAGGCTGGGGAAAGCGAGCGACCAGTACGGGCACCGTAGCTTGCTGCAGAATACTGTCAATCATGCTACCGAACAGATTCTGGCGATAGCGCGCCTGACTGTTCCAACCACAGATGACTAAACTAGCCTTGTGCTCAGCAGTTGCCCGCAGGATTCCCTTCTCTACGCTGTGGTCGACGCGGCCGATCGCTTCCACATCGACCGCTGCGCTGTGAGCGAGATCTTCCGCGCTGTCGAGCAGCCGCTGCTGCTGCATTTGCTCATGCTCAGAGATACCCCGGCGATCGCTCAGCACGTTCAGGGGTAGCAAAGTCCCTTCCATCCCTTTAGAGAGCACAACTGCCAGATTCAGCAGGCTGTCCTCGGTATCAGGGTTAGAGACTGGCACCAGAATGCGTTTACCCCAGTCTAGTTCGGCATCGCCACCAGACGCCGCGACCATCTCCATCTGGCCACCCCAACGCTCAGTAATCCAGGGCGACACTATACAGCTCACCAGAATCATGGCAATAATGCCGTTCACCGTTGCTTCGTCAACAATCTCCAGGTTGAAAGCCACCGTGATCGCTGCCAGCGTCGACGCCGCCTGTGCCACCGATAGCCCAAACACGGTCACTGAACTCGCAAACGGCCAGCGAAAAACCTTACCAGCCCCCCAAGCCGCCAGAAACTTGCTCAACAGCTCAGCCGCGATGATGATTCCGGCTACGACCAAAGACTTGGGCTCTTTGAAGAGGATGAGCGGGTCTACCAGCATTCCTACTGAGATTAGAAAGAAGGGAATGAACAGCGTATTGCCAATAAACTGAAGCCGGTTCATCAGCGGACTCAGCGTCGGAATCTGCTGAGTGATCGCAACCCCGACCAAGAAAGCCCCGACAATCGGCTCAATTTCAATCAGACCAGCCACGTAGGAAACAACAAACAGCGCGACCAGCACAAAGACAAATTCTGCACCTTCATCGTGACCAAATTTTATAAAGAACCAGCGTCCTAGCTTAGGTAATCCCCAAAGCGTCATAAAGGTGAAGACAATCAGCGATGGAATTAAGAATAGCCAGAAGCTCAAGGTGAGATCGCCTTCTTGAGCCTTAACAACAATAGCGAGTACCAGCAGCGCTAACACGTTCGTAATCAGGGTGCCGCCTAGCGTCGCTGTGATCGGCGGCGCTTTCATAATGCCCAGCTTATTAAGAATCGGCAAGGCCACCAGCGTGTGTGAGGCTAAGCAAGAAGCTACCAGTACCGCCGCTAGCCAACCGTATCCAGCTAGCAGCATAGCGCCAGTACCTAACACCATCGGCAGGAGAAATGTCAGCAGGCCAAAGCCTAGCGCTGGCCCAGCATTCTTCTTCAAGTCGTCTAGACTGGTTTCCAATCCGCCGAGAAACATCAAGAACAAAAGCCCGACTGTTCCTAGCAGAACAATTGTCTCGTCTCTAGCCAGTAGTCCTAACCCGTGGGGGCCAACAACAACCCCAGCCAAGATTAAACCCACAATGCCTGGCAAACCCAGACGCTCAAATACCAGCGGTGCAATCAGCATAATGCCGACAATCACCAGAAATACTGTTACCGGGTCTTCAATCGGACCCCGTTGTAAGAAATTGGAAGCGATCGCTAACGGAGACAGTGAGCCAGACAGAACGTTCATTGCCCAGGGCAACGAGGCAAAATGAGTCAGCAGAGCCATACGAGCCCATTCCTTCGCTCTTTAAAGCAATATGAAGTTAAGTAAAGTATTGACTGCTCAAGCCTGTGATTATCTGGTTAGGCAAGCTAATTACTTCTCTAACCTAAGCTAGAATCTGCTACGGATTTTCGCTAAGACGTGTCTACCCAGAGATAGACGGTGTTGCTACCATAGCGCCTTTGTTCCTGAAGCGCATGGCGACTAACCGGGTGAGCGCATAGTGATTAAGCCAGTAAACGGTTGACTGTAGTCTATAGCTGACTCCCTGCCATCATTTGGTGAACGAGTCCTTTGACCATGCGATCGCGTTCCATCGGCAAAATCTCACTCCCTTGCATAATGTTCTGAGTCAGTAAGTAGTGCACAATCGCCCCCACAAAAATTCGAGCGGCTACCGGGGGATCGGGAAAATTGAGCTGTGGCTGGGCGGCTAAGTAGGCAGCCAGCATTTCTAACATGGGCTTTTCGACTTCGCGAACAAAGGTCTTTGCCAGAGTGGGAAATCGCTCCGATTCGCCAATGATCAGCCTGAATAAAGTCATCAGCGAGTGGTTATTGGAAAACTCTTCGAGGACCCTGGATGCCAGCTGAGAGAGCATTGTCTCGGGCGGTGCCTGCAAGTAGGCGGCGGTTGGCAACCGCTCAAGGATTTGACGATTGTCTTTCGTCTTTTGCTGCACCAAAGCAATAAATAAGCCCTCTTTGTTGTTGAAGTAGGTATACAAAGTGGGCTTAGAGACCCCTGCTGCCTTGGCAATGCGATCCATGCTGGCGGCTGCATACCCCTGCGTGGTGAACACTGCTAAGGCACCCGCTAAGATGGCTCTTCCTTTGTCAGATTGGGCCGGATTGGACTGAGTTGATTGGGCTGGACGATTCACGTGGGCGGATTCCGTAGGACGATGACCAGGCGCAAAGGCTATTTATTTGCCTATATTTTCACATTGTGGTCAATCAAGGGGTTGACTTTACTAAACGGTTTAGTAATATAGAAATGCCCATCACGTTAGGCACCGTATAAAAAGGATGGGAGAAAAGCCTATGCAACCATCAAATCGACAAAGTCACTGGGCTATCTCAGTAAAGCTGCCTCAGCGCTGGGTAGCGATCGCCGCCGCTGCTTTCTTGGGACTTTCTGGCGCGGCAGTTTGGCAGGTCTGGCAGGTCTGGCGGCTTAGAATCGCTCAAGCAGAAGCGGCTCAAACAGCTATCGAACCGCTTAAGATTTCGACGGTCACCGCGTTAGGGCGGCTGACCCCGCAGGGCGAGACGATTGCTCTGATTGCGCCAACTGCGACACAAGAGAGTCGGGTAGAGCAGCTGCTGGTAGAGGAGGGCGATCGCGTTCAGGCCGATCAGCTCATTGCGGTATTGGATAGCCGTGATCGCCTTCAAGCAGCCTTGCAACAGGCAAAAGAACAGGTGAAAATCGCCCGCGCTCAGCTCGACCAGGTAAAGGCCGGGGCAAAGACGGGTGAGCTTCAGGCACAGCAGGCAGAAATCTCTCGATTAGAATCGGCTCAAGCCGGCGATATCAATGCCAAACAGGCGACGATTGGCCGTTTGGCAGCAGAAGTTGAGAATGCGCAGACTGAATATCAGCGCTACGAATCGCTGTATCAGCGAGGTGCGATTTCTGCTTCAGCGCGAGACGCCAAACAGCTTACTTACACAACCACTCAAAGGCAGCTTCAGGAGGCTGAGGCCGAGCTAGCTCGAATTCAAACAACTAGTCAACAGCAGATCCGACAGGCGCAGGCTACCCTGGATAGCCTTGGAGAAGTGCGCCCGGTCGATATCTCAGCGGCGGAAGCGCAGGTGCAGGCAGCGATCGCTACGGTTGCCGAAGCCCAGGCTAATCTGGATCAGGCGGAAGTGCGATCGCCTCGTGCCGGTCAAATCATCGAAATTCACACTCGTCCCGGTGAAAAAGTCTCTGACCAGGGTATTGCCACCTTAGGAGAAACCGATCAAATGATAGTGGTTGCTGAAATCTACCAGGAAGATATCGGCAAAATTGAGCCTGGCCAGTCCGCTGAAATCACCACGCCCGTGGTTGCGAATACGCTTCAGGGCACCGTCGAGCGGATTGGCCTACACGTAGAACAGCAGCAGGTTGTCAATGAAGATCCGGCGGCAAATATTGACGCCAAAGTTGTTGAAGTTCACATCCAGCTCACCCCAGAGTCTAGCCAGCAAGTGTCCGGGCTGACTAACCTACAGGTCACCACTACGATTAAACTCGAATGAGGATTTTTTATGCTGGACTTCATTAACCACTTTACGAAAAGGCTAGAGGGCTTAAGAGACCGAACGCCGCTGGGACTGCTTCAGCTCAAGCACGACCGAATGCGGCTACTGACGGTGATCGCTGGCATCACCTTCGCCGATATCCTCATTTTCATGCAGCTTGGCTTCTCTGATGCCCTTTACAGAAGTAACACTCAGTATTCGCGCGCGCTCCAAGCGGATCTGGTTATTCTTAGCACCCAGGCCAAAAACTTTGGGCAGCTGCGAACATTCGCTAGGCGGCGACTCTATCAGGCCCAAGATGTCCCTGGTGTAGCTTCCACTGATCCCCTATACATCGGCTCAGTGCAGTGGCGAAATCCTGATACCCGCCGGAAAACCAGTATGCTGGTCATCGGCCAAAATCCTGAGCGCCCCGCTTTTGCCATACCTGCTATCAACCAGCAGCTTGAGGTAATCCAGCTGCCGAACACTGTCCTATTCGACAAAGCCTCTCGGGGCGACTACCAGAGCCTGATCACCCAAGTGGAGGCCGGAAAGCAAGCAACCACAGAAATTGGTCTGCAAACAGTAACCGTTGCAGGGCTGTTTGCAGTCGGCGCATCTTTTGCCGATGACGGTGCGCTAATCACCAGTGACCAAAACTTTTTACGGCTATTTCCTAGACAAACGGCTGGCAGCGTCAGCTTGGGAATCGTCCAGCTGACATCAGGCGCTGACCTGGAAGAAACCAAGAGAAACCTTGTCGCGCGGCTTCCCGGCGATGTTCAGGTACTCACCGGTGACGAATACATCGAGTTTGAACTCAATGAGATTCAGTCAGAATCACCCATTGGCTTTGTATTTGGGCTGGGTACAGCGATGGGCTTTATCGTCGGCGTGGTGATTGTCTATCAGGTGCTTTCAACCGATGTCAATTCTCACCTGGCAGAATATGCCACCTTCAGAGCGATGGGCTACCGCAACAGTTATTTGCTAGGCGTTGTTTTTGAAGAAGCCATTATCTTATCGGTGCTCGGCTTTATCCCCGGTTCGCTGATCGCGCTAGGCGTCTATCAGATCGCGGCAGCAGCAACGGCACTGCCGCTGGCTATGCCGATCAGTCGGGCGGTCTGGGTGCTGCTACTGACGTTCTTGATGTGTGGGGGATCTGGGGCGATCGCCACCCGCCGCCTTCAAGCTGCCGACCCCGCCGATATCTTCTAAAAAATTATCTAACAAATGAAAGACGATGACTCGACCCCCTTCAATTGTTGTCCATAATCTCGACCATTTTTTTGGTGCAGGAAAACTGCGTAAGCAGGCACTGTTCGACATCAACTTAGAAATCCTTGCTGGCGAGATCGTGATCATGACCGGCCCTTCTGGCTCGGGAAAGACAACTTTGTTAACTCTGATTGGCGGCTTGCGCTCGGCCCAGTCAGGCAGCTTAAAAGTCGTCGGCCACGAGATCTGTGATGCCAGCGAAGGTCAGCTCGTGCGGGCCAGACGCAACAATGGCTATATCTTTCAGGCGCACAACCTGCACGGCAGCTTAACTGCAATCAAAAATGTTCAAATGGGACTAGAGGTGCAGGGCACGCTCTCAAAGTCAGCGCGTCATCGGCGCGCAGCAGAAATGCTCGCACAGGTCGGGCTAGAGGAGCGGTTGGACTACTATCCAGCAGATCTTTCGGGCGGGCAAAAGCAGAGAGTAGCGATCGCTCGCGCCCTTGTCAGCCACCCAAAGATTGTTCTTGCCGATGAACCCACTGCCGCGCTCGATAAAAAATCGGGTCGTGATGTTGTTGACATTATGCACAATCTTGCGAAAGAACAAGGCTGCACAATTCTGCTAGTAACCCACGACAACCGCATTTTAGACGTGGCTGATCGGATCGTTTATATGGAGGATGGCCGCCTGTCAAAACAGCCTGAGGTAGCAGCCGTTTCTCAGTAGCTGCTAAACTAAAGAGCAGCAGCCCCACGACTCTGGCTTAGTCCTATGGTTCAGCAGCTTTCTACCACTGAGATTATCTATCCCGACAGCGACGGGCAGCCGATGTCAGACAATACCCTACAGTTTCAGTGGATTGTCACGATCAAGGAAAACTTGGAGCTGATCCACGCGGATACGCCCGACGTCTTTGTTGCAGGTGATCTACTTTGGTACCCCGTTGAGGGCAATAACAAGATTCGTCAGGCACCCGACGCGCTGGTGGCTTTTGGTCGACCCAAAGGCTATCGTGGCTCTTACATGCAGTGGAAAGAAGAGAATATTCCACCTCAGGTCGTTTTTGAAGTGCTCTCTCCCGGCAACCGTCGAACCGAGATGGCTAGAAAGCTACTGTTTTACGAACGCTATGGAGTGGAAGAATACTACGAGTACGATCCTTATAACGTAGAGCTGATTGGCTGTCTGCGTCAGGAAGGGGGGCTAGAGCCGCTTGAATCGCTCGATAATTGGGTGAGCCCTCGGCTGAATATCCGCTTCAGCCTTCAGCCCGAGACCCTGGAAATTTATCGGCCAGACGGCTCGCGTTTTTTGACTTTTGTAGAGCTAGGGCAGCAGCTCAGTGAAACCAGTCAGCAGCTCAGTGAAGCCAGTCAGCAGCTTGAGCAGTCACAGTCTAAGGCTGAGCGGCTAGCGGCTCGACTAGAAGCACTCGGCATCGACCCTACGTCGATATAGTCACCGACTCCTGAATCCTCCTAAAATCTTTATCAATATGCTTTTATGCCTCAGGTATCGCTTGATCAGATGGCCAGGGCGCTAGCAACAGCGCCCACTCTGGTAAGTTTCCCAACGGACACTGTACCTGCCCTGGCCGCATGCCCCGAACATGCCGAGCTGATCTACGCAGCCAAGCACCGCCCCCCTGAGAAACCTTTGATTTTGATGGGCGCATCCCTATCGGCGCTGTTGCCCTATGTGGCTGGAGATGCGGCTACTCAAGACATTTGGCAACGTCTGGCCGCTCAGCATTGGCCCGGACAGCTGACGCTGGTATTGCCAATGAGCGATCGCACTTCCCCTACCCTCAACCCACTAGAGACAGGCACCCTTGGCATTCGCGTGCCCGACCATCCGACCGCCCTAGCGCTACTCACCCGTACCGGCCCACTAGCGACTACCAGCGCTAACTTCTCTGGTCAGCCCCCGTTGACTGCCCTGGCTGATATTGCTCGCGCCTTTCCGACTGCCCTGACGCTACCGGCAGATGTCTTTCAGCCCGCCTCATTCGGTAGGTCTAGCGGCACGCCTTCTACGGTGGCGCTGTGGACAGAACAGGGCTGGAAAATATTGCGGCAGGGTGAAATTCGACTGTAGCCTCGACGATTCGAGCTAATCTAAAGGAGATTTGCCGCTTACATTCATTTTCAGCCTACTTACACTTGTGCTATGCCCCCTGATCTTTCTAGCTCAGATCGCTACTCTACTTTGCAGCTAGCCTATCAGCGTTTGCTAGTGCTCGAACGGTTCAAAAGCGGCTTTTTGGCGCGAACGTCTCACGAGCTGCGATCGCCTATCAACGTCATTGTTAGCCTGCATCAGCTGATTCTAGAAGATCTCTGTGAAGGCCCCGAAGAAGAAAAAGAGTTTTTGGTTCAGTCCAAATCTGCCGCGCTCAAAATGCTCGCACTGTTCGATCAAATTGCGGCAGTTTCAAAGTTAGATGTGGGACGAGAGCCGCCTATGCTAGAACCCATTGAACTAAGTTTTGCTTTACCTGAAGTAGAAATGCTGACGGCCTTGCAGGCTGCCAATCAAAATGTTCGCTATACGGTAGAGCCTGTAGATGAAGACATACAGGTTGTTACCGATAGCAAGTGGTTGAAAAATATTTTGGTGAGCCTGATTCAAGATGCGATCCCGCATTCTAAAAAGCTGCGATTAGCGGTAGAGAAGACCGCAGGCTCGATTGCTGTGGTGATCGAGAGCGATCGCCCGGCTACCGACTTGCAGGCCGAACTCGATAGCATTGCCACTGCCATCGATCTGTCGTCAGAGGCGGCGCCTGACTTATCCCTTGAGGTTGAAAACATTCAGCTCTCAACGGGATTGGTACTGGCGACTGCCTACACTGCTCTACCGCTGATCGAAGGCAGTTTTTCGATTGAACCGCACTCAGACTTAGCGCGTCATAGCTACTTACGATGTACATTTCCTTCAGCGGCGCCACAGCCCAACTGAAGAACTCACTCGAAAAGAATATGATCCCCTCGCCGCCCTTTCCGACCGAAGCCCAACACTTTAAAGGTCGCTATAAAGTTTGGTTAGGCGTCGCTTTGCTCATAATTGGCACAGTTAATATCCTGCTAAACCTGAGAAGCATGGGGCTAGAGGGTCAAGTTCGTCGCCCAATTGTGGTAGGTCTTGTGATGGGCATTCTAGTTGCGTTGCTCGGCATTTTGTATCTAACCCGCCCCTACTTTAGAGTCGCGCCCAATCGTCTGACGGTTTACAACTTGTTCGGGAAAGCCGCTAAACGCTATCCCTTTGCCTCTTTTGGCCATATCAAACTAGAGGACAAAAGCATATATATAGAAAGCAGCTACATAGAAGAGGCTAATCATCGAGAGCAGGTGAAGATCAACAAATGGATGGTCAGATCTGACGATTGGGAGAGATTACAGGCGCTCACCACTTCGGACAAACCACAGACATAGAAGAAGTCAATAGTCGCCATTAGCTGTTTCGAACCACAGGCCAGCAGCACCCATTCTAATCCCGACTATTTTTATCGGGTATGTTTGCTGGGAGGATATCGAGCGTGCTAGCATCGGTTCACTTCAGTAGAAATAGGTACGTAAGCCTGTTTCGCCCCCCTATTTCAAGCTTTTAGCAGCGCTGCATACCATTTTCAAGAGGGTTTCACCGAATGACTCAAGCCATTGACCGCCTTATCACTTCTCAGAAGACATTCACCGCGCTCCAGTGTAAAGAGTGCGGCGAGCAGTATGGCCTTGGCGCCAAGCATGTTTGCGAAGATGTCTGCTTTGGCCCCTTAGAAGTCGCTTACGACTACGATGCTATTCGCCGTCAGGTCTCACGCGAAACGATTACAGCTGGCCCTCACTCGATTTGGCGCTACAAAGCCTTTTTGCCCGTCGAAACCGATACGCCCATCGACGTCGGTACCGGCATGACGCCCCTGGTAAAGGCCAACCGGCTCGCCCGTCAGCTTGGTCTCAAAAATCTATACATCAAAAATGACGCAGTGAACATGCCGACTTTGAGCTTCAAGGATCGGGTGGTCTCAGTGGCGCTGACGCGGGCTCAGGAGCTAGGCTTTACGACGGTCTCCTGTGCGAGTACGGGTAACCTGGCGAATTCTACGGCGGCGATCGCGGCCCACGCTGGTCTAGAGTGCTGCGTCTTCATCCCTGCCGATCTAGAAGCAGGCAAAATTCTCGGCACCCTGATTTACGACCCGACTTTGATGGCGGTCAAAGGTAACTACGACCAGGTCAATCGCCTCTGTTCTGAAGTGGCGAACACCCACGGCTGGGGTTTTGTCAATATCAACCTCCGCCCTTATTACTCTGAAGGTTCCAAGACGCTAGGCTTTGAAGTGGCTGAGCAGCTTGGCTGGGAACTGCCTGACCATGTGGTTGCCCCTTGCGCCTCCGGTTCTCTTTACACCAAGATTTACAAGGGCTTTAACGAATTTGTTAAAACCGGCCTGGTCGAAGACAAAGCTGTTCGCTTCAGCGGCGCCCAGGCAGAAGGCTGCTCACCGATTTCCCAAGCCTTCAAGGAAGGGCGTGACTTTATCACCCCGGTCAAGCCCAACACCATTGCCAAATCGATAGCGATCGGTAACCCAGCAGACGGTATGTATGCGCTTGACGTGGCTCGCAAAACCAACGGCCAAATTGAAGACGTCACCGATGCCGAAATCATCGCAGGCATGAAGCTATTAGCTGAGACCGAAGGTATCTTTACCGAGACGGCAGGCGGCACCACTATTGCCGTGCTCAAGAAGCTAGTAGAAGCCGGTAAAATCGATCCTGAAGAGAAAACGGTTGTCTTTATCACTGGTAACGGCTTGAAGACCACAGAAGCTGTCCAGGGATACATCGGCGAGCCGCTCACCATTGAGCCCAAGCTAGACAGCTTTGAGCGGGCTTGGGAGCGGGCTAATACGCTCAACCGCCTGGAGTGGCAGCAAACTCAGGTATAGTTATCGCCGCATTGAATTTGTGTTTTTTAGTGAGATGCTTTGAAAAGACATGGCCGTTAAGGTTTTAATTCCAACCCCCCTGCAAAAGTTTACGAATGACGAGGCCACCGTCGAATGCGATGGCGGCAATATTATTGAGCTGATGAACACGCTAGAGAGTAAATACCCTGGTATCAAAAAGCGCCTTTGTGACGACAAAGGAGAACTTCGTCGATTCGTAAATTTCTACGTGAACAGTGAAGACATCCGCTTTTTAGACAACAAGGAGACCGCGCTGTCGGATGGTGATGAGGTCAGTATCGTCCCCGCAGTCGCTGGTGGCTGATCTAATCACCGAGACAGTTTCTCCCCCATAGCTGAGCCGTCGTAACTACCTGTAAGGGTTGACGACGGCTTTTTTGGTATCCGCTCGCAGCGGCTAAACCGCAAATTTTCCCTGCTGTTTGAGCACATCTAAAAACATTTTGACGGCGGGTGCAGGCGGGGTGTTCGCTAAGATAGCCGCGCCGATAACGCGATTGAGCCGGATGGGGAGCGATCGCACATACACCCCGTCAGGAATTGGCAGCGCCGCTAGCCGAGGCAAAATAGCCGCGCCCAACCCCTGTGCCACCATACTCACGATTGTAGAATCTTCTTTGATCACATAGCCCACCTCGAAGGGCTGTTCCCACTTGGCCCAGTGGTCGCGTACGGCGCTCGTACATTCTGCGTAGTTGTAGAGAATGAAAGAATAGCCAGCGAGATCTTCCCAGGTCAGATCCTTGGGAGGCAAGGGTTCTACCTTAGGAAGGAGAACGACATACTCATCTCGGGCGATTTCGACGGTCTTAAATTCTTCCGAACGAGGCAACGGAATCAAGCCGATATCGGTTTGCCCTTCGCGTAAAGACTGTTCTACTCCAGCCGGATCAAGCTCTGCAAGGGTCACTTCTACATAGGGAAACTGCTGGCGAAAGCGGGCAATATTAGCGGGTAACAAATGCGTCGCTGCGCTGCGAAAGGAGGAAATACGCAAGCGGCTGTTATACAGTCCCTTTTCTAAATTGACCTCGTATTCAATTTGCTCCCTGAGATCCAACATCTTTTGACTGTGCTGAATCACCCGTTCGCCCACGGGTGTGAGCTTAGCGCCCAGCCGTCCGCGCGTGAGCAATACGATCCCCAGCTCGGCTTCTAATGAAGCGATCGCCCGACTTACCGCAGACTGAGACACCTCCAGGTTGATGGCCGCATCCGAGAAAGTACCGTACTCCACGACGGCTGACAAAACTTCGAGATGAAAGATGTTCATGACCTACTTCTATTCGGTTTGCGCATACACATTCACCAGCAGGCGATTTGATCCTGCATATTGGTAAGGCTAAGGTAACAATCAATCAATCCACTGGCTGACTTTCAGCGACATTCCACGGGGTTCCTATGTTCGAACTGGTTCAATTTCAAAAGTTTAGAGATACGCCTAGCGTTCAGTTTTTCGATATTACTGTGCCCTCTTCAAACGCTCGGGATCTGGTTTCCCACACGGGGCCAGCCATCAGCCCGAACAACGCTCAAGATAACAGCTGGCAGTTTTATCTCCACCCCCGTCAGGAAGATAATTTGCTGGCGCTCTCGGGCGGTCGTACGTTTCACCTGATCAACTTCGAGTGGGACTGCCCTTACCACGTGGTTCGGCTGGATGCTAACCGTCATATTTTGCGGATTCCACCAGGAACCTTTCATCGTTCAGAGTCAGATTCTAACGGATCGTTGGTGATTAACCAGGCGGTTCGGACTCAAAATGCCAAACTGCACAACGAGTTTCGAGTTTACAACAGCGGCGAAATTCCTAAGCTGAAGCAGCTGCTAGCTTCTGGAATCCAACCTTACTACCACGGATTCGAGGTGGAGTATCTACAGGCAGCCTAGTGCCGTGTCAGTACTTAGTTTTGGGTCGATTTGCTGGGCAGAGAGGGGAGCGTTCTGCGGGCTTTTGGCGATTCTTCAAACCGTCTCTCGCTTAAAGTGTTGAGCAGGAATTGATGGTAAGCACCATCGTCCCAACCTGTTGTTATCGACACGGTAGAATGGTTTGAAGGTTTCACACTTAATTTCAGACCCACCCGTTTGCGAGAGCACGCACTATTTTGTGTCAGCACGTCAGCAGTCATGTAGCCTGGAAAGCCGCTAGTTAGAGCCCTATGACGTGATTTTAGAAGTTGCCATTCTAGATGTGAAGCCTGAACAGCGACAAGACTTTGAAGCCGCCTTCGCTCAGGCGCAGGCAATCATCGCGGCGACGGAGGGATACAGGGGGCATGCGCTTAAACGCTGCATCGAGAAACAGGCTCGCTATATTCTCCTGGTTCAGTGGGAAACGCTGGAGGCGCACACGCAAGGATTTCGGGCATCAGCTGAGTATCAGCAGTGGAAGGCGCTGCTCCACCATTATTACGAGCCATTTCCAACGGTGGAACATTATGAAAACGTGGGGCTAGAATCGTGATCGCCCTATCCACCATAGGATCAATCTCAAACTAATGGATGTCGTAGCCAAACACATTCGCATTGGCATCGCCCATCTTAATATCACCTAGGCCGTACTCCTCCCACCGTTGAGAGACTAGCGCCGCCATCTGCGGATCAGACTCTAACTGCTCTCCCCACTCATGTTCCGTCTCGGGGGGAACCTTAGTGGTCGCATCAATGCCCATCCGGCTCCCCAGACCTAGGCGCTCATTGGCAAAGTCTAGTGAGTCAAAGGGGCTATCGGGCAGGATAAACACATCGCGAATGGGGTCTACTTTAGAGGTTACGGCCCAGACAACCTGACGTGGATCGCGAATGTTGATGTCTTTATCAACCACGATCACGAACTTGGTGTAGGTGAATTGCGGTAGCGCTGTCCAGAAGGCCATCGCTGCACGGCGAGCCTGGCCGGGGTAGGATTTGTCGATGGAGATGATGGCGGCCTTGTAGCTGAGCGCTTCCATCGGCAGGAAGAAGTCGACGATTTCGCTGACCTGCTGGCGCAGGATCGGGGTGTAAATGCGGTTGAGGGCGATCGCCATCATCGCTTCTTCTTTGGGTGGCCGGCCGCTAAAGGTGGTGAGATAGACCGGTTCTTTGCGGTGGGTCATGCAGTGAAAGCGGATCAGCGGCGCCTCGTCATTGACCCCGCCGTAGTAGCCCATATGGTCGCCAAAGGGGCCATCTGTGGCCGTTTCGCCGGGGGTAATCGTGCCTTCTAGTACAAACTCTGACATTGAGGGCACTTCTAGATCGACCGTTTTGCACTTGGCCAGAGAGACCCCTTTGCCGCTGTAGAGACCGGCGAACAGCCATTCGGAAAGATCTACCGGGATCGGGGTTGCCGCTGCGAGGATGATCAGCGGATCGACGCCGATGGCGATCGCTATCTCCAAGTTCTTCCCCCGCTCTGCCGCCTTGCGTAAATGCCGAGCGCCGCCTCGCACCGACAGCCACTGCACTGTCATGGTGTTTTTCGACTGAAGCTGTAAGCGATACACGCCCACATTCGGCCCGCCTGTTTCGCAGTCTTTGGTAATCACCAGACCCAGCGTCACCACTTTACCCCCATCTTTTGGGTAGGGACGGATCATCGGGATTTCAGTGAGATCTACGTTGTCATCGAGCTTGACCACCTGCTGGCAGATAGGTAGCCAGTCGCGAGAGGGCTTAGCCTTCACCACGTCAAACAATACCTTGCCTAAGTCAATCGCCTGAGAAACTGTTTTAGGCGGTTTGGGCTGCTGCAAGGTGCCGAGCTTCTTACCCAGCGTCTCCAGCTCTTCGGGATGCTCCATGTTCATCGCCCAGCACACCCGTTCTACGGTGCCGAGCAAGTTCACCACCACTGGATAGGGTGAGCCTTTCACGTTTTCAAACAGCACCGCCGGCCCGCCCGACTGCAATAGCCGGTTAGAAATTTCAGCAATCTCCAGATCCGGATCTACCTCTACTTGAACCGTTCGCAACTGCCCTCGCGCCTTAACCTTCTTGAGAAAATCTCGTAGATCCTTCGCCATAGTAGAGAAACGCTATAAAAGGCCCTGCTTAATCATGAGGAAATGTAACACTTCTGAGGGGTTATACCAACTTTGCTTGGTTTTAGGAATGAGGAGATGGGGAGAGTGGGGGATAGGGTTAGTGCTAGCTGGGCTTGTTTGCTAAGGCTGTTTTTTGTAACTGGATTACTTTTGCAATGCCTTTTTCGGCGTAGTCGAGCATGGCGTTGAGCTGGGCGCGGTTGAAACTACCGGCTTCGGCAGTGCCCTGGACTTCAATGAATTCAAGCTTTTCGTTGAGTACGACGTTGAAGTCGATGTCGGCGGCAAAGTCCTCGGGGTAATTGAGGTCTAGAAAGGCTTCGCCTTCTAGCAGGCCGACTGAAATGGCGGCGATCTGATGGCGCAGGGGAGAGGTGGTGAGCTGACCGGATTGGAGCAGGTGGGCGATCGCATCTTCGAGCGCCACATAGGCCCCATTGATAGCCGTCGTACGGGTGCCGCCATCGGCTTGCAGCACATCCGCATCAAGGGTGATGGTCATCTCTCCGAGCGTCGCCATATCGACCGCCGCTCTCAGACTGCGTCCCACCAGCCGCTGAATTTCCTGCGTGCGGCCTGATAGCTTCATGAATTCGCGAGACTTGCGAGTCTGTGTTGAGCCGGGCAGCATCCGATATTCAGCCGTCAGCCAGCCCTGCCCCGAATCTTTTAAGAAGCGGGGCACGCCTTCGCTCACAGAGGCTGTACAGAGCACCCGCGTGTTGCCGCAGTGGGCCAGCACAGAACCCGCTGCGTATTGGGTAAACTGACGCTGAAAGCGAATAGGGCGCAGCTCATCTGGCTGTCGGTTATCGGGACGTTGCCAAGCCATAACATCACTCAAAAATCATTATTAAAGCGGTCATCAGCGTTCAGCATAGTGCTCAAAGGGGATAGGGGCGATGGCAACGCCTCTCCTGCGGAGAATCGCTTCTAAATATTTCAAACATTTAGCCAGCCCGCTCCCGACATATAGCGTATTATTTTCAAGGCACTGCATCCGCTACGCTATATTTAGCAGGTCACGGTCAATCGCTATTCCTTTACGACCCTATGGTTTCCCAGCTTAGAGCCCTGCCCGGTAGCCCTGACCCTTCACTAGCAGTGCGCCACCATCCTATGCTTCGTGCCATTGAGGGCACCGTGCAGGTATTTACCGCACAGCACCGTACCTTCTTTACTAATGTGATGGTGCAGGCGATGCGCGTGGCTGAGCAGGGAATGCCGGTTTTGGTCGTACAGTTTCTCAAAGGGGGGATTGGTCAAGGCCCAGACCACCCTGCCCAAATGGGACAAAATCTAGAATGGATTCGCTGTGAGTGCCTAGAGTGCATCAGCGGTCCAGACATCACAGCCACGACTCAAGCAGCGCTATCGGCCCTGTGGCAGCACACCCAGACCGTGGTCAACGAAGGCAAATATGGGCTCATCGTCCTCGACGAGCTGAGCCTGGCTATCGACTTCGGCCTGATCAGAGAAAACGAACTGCTGACCTTGCTCAAGGACCGCCCGCCCCACGTAGAGATTATCTTAACCGGCCCACAAATGCCTGAGTCGCTGCTAGCCGTCGCCGATCAGATCACCGAATTTCGCCGCAACTACGTTGTTTAGCAGAAACATCTTTCCGCCCCCAAGCCCTAAAACCAGACGCTCTAAGATCATGATTAAAAACGATACGTGGATTAAGAAAGCAGCCAGCGAAGGGCTGATCACGCCCTTTGAACCCTCGCTCGTTCGCCGAGCGCAGCTCTCTACCCATAGCCAGGAAACCCCCGTTATCAGCTATGGGCTTTCCTCCTACGGCTACGACATTCGCCTGTCTGCTAATGAATTTCGCATTTTTCGTCATATTCCCGGCACGGTCATCGACCCTAAAAATTTCAATCCTGAGAATCTAGAGCCCACTGCTCTCCGGCAGGATGACAATGGCAGCTACTTTATCTTGCCCGCTCATTCTTACGGTCTCGGCGTTGCTTTGGAGCGGCTGCAAATGCCAGATAACATCACCACTATCTGTATTGGTAAGAGCACCTATGCCCGCTGCGGCATCATTGCTAACCTGACGCCCGCTGAGGCCGGTTGGCGTGGTTATTTGACGCTGGAGTTTTCGAACTCTTCCAGCGCTGACTGCCGCATTTATGCCAACGAAGGGGTTGTCCAGCTGCTGTTTTTGGAAGGTGAACCTTGCCAAATTAGCTACGAAACCCGGCGCGGCAAGTATCAAGACCAGCCGGAAGCGGTCACGATCGCGCGCGTTTAAGCCAAGATTGCACGAAAATCTGCATTGTAAATATTAATGGCTGAATGTAAATAAAGCTCAGGCACCCGTCGGACGATACAGGAGGGATGACTATAGTGGTTAAGGCATAGTCCCTTGGAAAAACTAGGGTTTTAGTTCAAGAGAAGAGCAAAATATGGCGCTAGAGCCTTGTACAAAAATTCCTACCGATACGATCAGTACCGATCTGAGCGTTCAAGACCTGCCGGTTTTGAAAGAGCGCGGGCAGAGAGAGGTGTTCTGCGGCCTGACGGGAATCGTCTGGCTGCACCGCAAAATGCAGGATGCGTTCTTTTTAGTGGTGGGCTCAAGAACCTGCGCGCATCTGATTCAGTCTGCCGCTGGCGTGATGATTTTCGCTGAGCCAAGATTTGGCACAGCCATTTTGGGCGAACGAGATCTGGCTGGATTGGCTGATGCCAATGATGAGCTTGAGCGTGTGGTCGCGCAGCTTCTCAGCCGGCGCCCGGATATCGGCACGCTGTTTCTAGTGGGATCTTGTCCTTCTGAGGTGATCAAGCTCGATCTGGCCAAAGCTGCTGAAAAGCTGAATCATCGCTACTTTCCCAAAGTGCGAATTCTCAACTATTCAGGCAGTGGGATTGAAACGACTTTCACGCAGGGTGAAGATGCCTGCCTGGGGTCGATGGTGCCGGTGTTGCCAAGCAAAAGCGATGAGCAGAGCGATCTGCTCGTGGTCGGAAGTCTGGCAGATGTGGTTGAAGATCAGTTCAAGCGACTGTTTGACCAGTTGGGCATCGGTCCGGTTTCCTTTTTCCCACCTCGGCGCGCGGCAGATTTGCCCAGCGTCGGCAAAGGCACAAAGCTTTTGGTGGCGCAGCCATTTTTGAGCGAGACCGTAAGGCTGCTGATGAAGCGCGGTGCGGAGCTGCTGCCCTCGCCCTATCCTTTTGGCATTGAGGGGACAACGGCCTGGCTGAAAACGGCGGCAGACGCTTGGGAGATTGATAAAGATAGCTTTGAAGCGGCGATCGCCCCTGCCGTCACCCGTGCCAAAACCGGGCTAGAGCGCTACCAAAAGGTGCTCAGCGGTCGCAAGGCATTTCTATTCCCCGATTCACAGCTAGAGATCCCGCTGGCGCGCTTTCTTTCTAGAGAGTGCGGCATGGAGCTTGTCGAGGTTGGCACGCCTTATATCGACCGCCTGCTAATGGATCGCGAAATTGAGCTGCTGCCCGCCGGAACTGCTCTGTCAGAAGGTCAAGACGTCGACAAGCAGCTTGACCGCTGCCGGGAGGCACGTCCCGATATCACGGTATGTGGACTAGGACTGGCCAATCCGCTCGAAGCAGAAGGGCTGTCTACCAAGTGGTCGATTGAGCTGGTATTTTCACCGCTGCACGGCTACGACCAGGCGGCTGACTTAGCAGAGCTGTTTGTGCGTTCTTCAGAGCGTCGCCGCCGACTGACCGTCTAGGGTCAGGCCAATTTCCGAGACACCTTGCCAAAAACCTCGAAACATTAAGCTTGAACTATGGAATTGACCCTCTGGACTTACGAAGGCCCGCCCCATGTGGGCACCATGCGCATCGCCACCGCGATGGAAGGTGTGCACTATGTCCTTCACGCCCCTCAAGGGGATACCTACGCCGATCTGCTGTTTACGATGATTGAAAGGCGCGATCGCCGTCCGCCCGTCAGCTACACCACCTTTCAAGCCCGCGACCTGGGTGGAGACACTGCCGAGATGGTAAAGACATCGGTACGCGATGCCTACAACCGGTTTAAGCCGCAGGTCATGCTGGTGGGCGAAAGCTGCACCGCAGAGCTGATTCAAGACCAGCCGGGGTCGCTGGCCAAGAGTATGGGGCTACCGGTACCGGTCGTGAGCCTGGAACTGCCCGCCTATTCTAAAAAGGAAAACTGGGGCGCGAGTGAGACGCTGTATCACCTGGTGCGAACGCTTCTTCTCTCAGCAGTCTTACCCCCTGGTGCGCAGCGACCCGAACGCGATCCGGCCATCCGCCCCAAGGCGAATATCATCGGCCCGACGGCGCTCGGCTTTCGCTGCCGGGATGACATTCAAGAAGTGATGAAGCTGCTCGCTGAAATCGGCGTAGATGTGAATGTGATTGCCCCCATGGGGGCGACGCCAGATGATCTGATGCGAATTCCCGATGCGGATTTCAATATCTGCCTGTATCCCGAAATTGCCCTAACGACCTGTAAGTGGCTGGAGCGCAGCTTTAAGCAGCCCACGGTAAAAACGGTGCCGATTGGGGTTGGGGCTACTCGCGACTTTATTGCCGAAATTGGTGAGGTCGCAGGGATTGACGTCAGCGCAGCACTGACCAGATCGAAAGCAGATACGCTCGGCAACTGGAGCGCGGATCGACTGTCATCGGCGGCAAATCCGGGTGCGTCCCGGCTACCCTGGTATTCCCGCTCGGTAGACTCGACCTATCTGACCGGCAAACGAGTGTTTATTTTTGGTGATGCGACTCATGCGATCGCCGCTGCTCGCATTGCCACCGAAGAACTCGGGTTTACCTTAGTCGGCATTGGCACCTACAGCCGCGAATTTGCCCGTCAGGTGCGCGAAGTCGCTAAGCAGCACGGCC
>JBARVU010000197.1:0-8917 GCA_049646425.1 Phormidesmis sp.
CCCTCAACCTCAATGCCCACCGCCCCAAAAATCGCTGCCGCCTCAGCTAGAGAATGGCGCCGCAGATTGATTCGTAAGTCTAGCGCGGGCGGTTGGTTAAACCATTCACACAGGGCCGATACTTCCTCATCGGGCAGCATCGACTGCCAAACTTGAATGATCCAGTCAGGATAGCTGTGCAAAACGCCGAGTCGCGTAGTCGGCTCTACCGGAAGCAGAAGCGGATCGGCAGGCGCTATCTGAGCGATCCGATCATCTGTCTCGGCAGCATTTTCGACAGCTGGGAGTTTACCCAGCGACTGATCGCTTTGTTTGCTCTGGCGAATGTACTGACGCAGCATCCCATTGACGACGCCGCTCAGCTTACCCAGACGCTGCGCTTTAGCTAGCTGTACCGTCGTATCGACTACAGCATGATCAGGGACATGCGTCAGATAGCGCAGCTGGTAAAAGCCTAGCCGTAAAATCTGTAGCAGATCGGCCTGCTGGCGACTAGCCACGCGTTTGCCGAATTGCGTAATTAGCGCATCTAGGGTGCGGCGACGTCTCACCGTGCCATACACCAGCTCGGTGACAAAGCCTTTGTCTTGAAGGCTGAGCTGCGACTGGGTGAGCTTGCGATCTAGCACCACATCAGCAAAAGCGCCCCGTTCGACTGATCGAAGCGTCTCAAACGCAATCTGCCTGGCCGTTTTAGCGTCTTTGAGAGCAGGATTTTGCCCGCGCAGGTGGCTAGCTTGCTCCAAAATTACTTAAGCTTTCGTCGGAGGGTGGGTGCGATGTCGGCCTCTCTGTTGCGGCGACGGCGATCACGCCATTCAACCGCCGTCAGATAGATCACGCCAACCGTCACCACTAGCAGCAGTACAAATGCCAGCAGCGCCAAAACAGCCAAAAGCTGATTTTCTATAGCCGTATTGAGTAAAGCGTCCACAGCAAAGAATCCGAAACCGTCAGTTGAAACTCAGTCAAAGCAAAAATGTATCGTAAAGCTGGCTCTAAAAGCCGTTGCGACCCCAGACCACCATCGAGATCGAGAAAGTAAAGCAAACCAGCAGTGAAACCCAACCCAGCGTCAAAATGTCCATAGAAATCTAAAGCGGAAACTTTTCACTCTCTATCATACGATATTGGGCGGCAATGGCCGTCCTAGACACAGGAGCTAACCAGGGAATTATCGGGTTATCCACACCCGGCAAAGCGGGGGGGAAAGTCTGTACAATCAGAGCTGTACGCGCATGATAAACCCATCCAGACACTGATCGAGTAGCTTCTATGATTCCAACTGTTATTGAGCAATCGGGTCGTGGCGAACGCGCCTTTGACCTGTATTCACGCTTGCTCAGAGAGCGCATTATCTTTTTGCACGGCGTCGTCGATGCAGAGTCGATGAATCTGATCGTTGCCCAAATGCTCTTTTTAGAAGCTGAAGACCCCGAAAAGGACATTTATCTCTATATCAACTCTCCCGGTGGCTCCGTATCTGCTGGGCTAGGACTCTACGATACGATGAACCACATTCGCCCCGATGTGGCCACCATTTGTATGGGCCTTGCTGCCAGTATGGGGGCCTTTTTGCTGAGCGCTGGGGCCGAGGGCAAGCGCATGATTTTACCCAACGCTCGGGTGATGATTCACCAGCCTTCGGGTGGGGCTCAAGGTCAGGCCACAGATATTGAAATTCAAGCCAAAGAGATCTTGTACCTGAAGACCATGCTGAATGAGGCAATGGCCAAGCACACCGGCCAAACTCTGGAGAAAATCAAAGAGGATACAGAGCGCGATTTCTTTATGTCGCCGCAGGAGGCGATGGAGTATGGACTCGTCGACCAGGTGATCGACCGCCACGCCGTTGGCATTCGCCCGACACCAGTCAAGTAGCAGACGAACCAGCCCCTATAGCCCCATCCCCCACTGCCCTTCCGGCCTGACGCTACTCGGCTTTGTCAAAAGAGCACTCTACAGTGATACTGAGATTGCTCTCAGCTGTGCCTTTAGTTACGTATGGTACACCGGCCTCACCGCTGACTCGAATGCCAAACTGAAGCGTGACTTTATCGACATTGGCATGAGCCATGTCCTTAAAGGCGCTAAGGGTAGAGTTGGTGTAGGCCCGGATGGTGCCTTCAATGGCTTTGAAGCTCTGCGAAGCGATCGCCGCCGCTCTGCCACTATCTGGATAGCCCACGACCCCTCGGCTGCTGCCCCAACCTTTCTGCCCTCGCCGAACTTCCTCTTCGGGTTCTAGATCATCTTCTGAACCAATCCCTGGGCCCGGACGAGCAGTGGGCGGCACCTCAATATCTTCAGTCGCCTCGATGTAGATTTGCGAACCGTCTTCTAGTTGAATGGGAACAAGCTGGGCCATCTTCAGTCGCCTTCATGTAGATGCGTATATAGCTCAATCAGTTGCATGCTGCTAGATTGAGCAAATGACGGGCGTCAATTCATTTCCAAATTAACACCTGAGTGTGCCCTCAAAACCCTTGAACTTTCAAGTGGTGCGGTTGATAGTTCGACCGACTAAGGATGATACCGTGTTGCCTACAGGGGTTTATTTGTAAACTAAAGAAAGCAACCTTTTTACGCTCACCCTCTAGCCCTTCCTTTTGACTATGGCCGACCTATACGCTAGCGAGGACGCTCAGCAGATTTTGCAGATTGCGATCGCCAAAGAAACTGAGCATGGTGAACTTACCCGAGTGCAGCTCGCAGAAATTGCCACCGAACTTAATATTGCCCCCGAAACCCTTTGGACCGCCGAACGGGAATGGCTCGACCTGAAGAGTGAATCGACGCGGCAAATGCTGTTTAACCAAGAGCGTCGCCAAAAGTTTCAACATCACCTGATTCGCTACGGCATTTTCAATGGCTTTTTGCTGCTGCTAAATCTATTGTTCGGCGGCTACGGGGTGGCGGCATTCGTGATACTTACCTGGGGAATTGGTCTCGCGCTGCATGGCTGGAGAGCCTACCAGACGTCAGGCTATAAGTATCAAAAGGATTTTGAAAACTGGCAACGGCGACAGCAGGTAACACAGTCTATGCGTAACTTATTCAATCGCGTGTTGAAGGTCTGAGATTTATCGAGGCTATCTTACAGAGCCCAATACCTGTAATATACAAACTGAGGGGTTGCGATTAAAATGACAAAGCATTAAACGCTTGATTACCGAGACGAGCATTTCTTTAACAGTGCTGGTGCAGGCATCTAGCGAATTTTTTTGCGAATTTTACGGCCAGCCTCCTTCCGGCCACTGTATGCTCGCGGCAGCGGTGAATGGTGAATTGGTAAGGAAGTTCTTCGATCCATTTGGGTGCATCTGATTTAGAAAATTTGGGTAAATTCTGATTCTCTATGTCTTCTGTTTTCTAATCAAAGCACCGACATTTGTTCTTCCAATGGACTATCATTACCGTTCAGTTGCTGACCTCAACAGCTGTATTGTCAAAAACATCAGCCGGAACCCTAAAGATATTGATCTGATTGTCGGCATACCCAGAAGTGGCACGCTTGCAGCTAGCATGCTCGCCCTTCACACCAATTCACTATTGACGGATGTAGAAGGATTCCTTCAGGGCAAGTTGTTTGAAACGGGTCGTAGACTTAAATACAAGACCAAGTCATTTGATGACTGCAAAAGAGTATTAGTTCTCGATGATAGCGTACGCTCGGGCAGATCTATTCGAGAGATCAAAGCGCGGATTGGCGACAAGTATCCTGACAAAGAAATTTTTTATGCCGCCGTTTTTGGCACTAGCACCAGTAAGAGTAAAGGGTTGATCGATATCTGCTACGCTATCTGTCCGGTGCCCAGGCTATTCGAATGGAACTTAATGCACCACGATGTGCTGCGCGAGTCATGCGTTGACCTCGATGGTGTCTTATGCCGAGACCCCAGCCGGGATGAAAATGACGATTCAACAAACTATATCCATTTCATTCAAACGGTGGAGCCTTACCTTCGACCCACTGTTAAGCTGGGCTACATTGTTACCAATAGGTTGGAGAAGTATCGACCGCAGACAGAAGCATGGCTACAAAAGCACGGCATTGATTACGGCGAGCTAATTATGCTCGATTTGCCTAATAAGCAGGCACGAAGACAGGCAAACTGCTACTCAACGCATAAGGCTAAAGTTTATATCGACTCTGGGAGCGCTTTGTTTGTAGAAAGCAGCGAGCTACAGTCTAGGGAGATTTCTAGAATTGCAGGGAGATCCGTTTTTTGCGTCGATACCCGGCAGATAATCAATCCTAGTCCTTTAGGGCGTAACCGGGGCAGACTCGTCAAACGACTCAAAAAAGTAAAGGCTCTCAAGCCTCTTTTTCAGATCTCTTCTTTAAGCAGCAAAAGCCCTTAGTTAATCTTAGATAGGTCAGCCAACTTCTGCTGGGACTTTTTCTAGCATCAGCTTGGAGCTTTTCACCTGCGCGGGAATATCAATGGGGTAGTCACCGGTGAAGCAGGCAGAACAAAAGCTATTCACCGGTACATTAGTGGCCTCTAGCATGCCTTCCCAACTCAGATACGCTAGTGAATCTGCGCCGAGCTGTGCCTCGATTTCGGCGACCGACTTCGTCGCGGCAATCAGCTGATCCTGGCTATCGGTATCAATGCCGTAAAAGCAGGGGTGAGTCACGGGCGGGGAGGAAATACGCATATGTACCTCAGTCGCACCTGCCGCATAGAGCATCTGCACCAGCTTACGGCTGGTCGTGCCCCGCACTATTGAGTCGTCCACAATCAAAATTCGCTTGCCCTCAAGCACATCGCGCATGGGGTTGAGCTTCATGCGAATGCCCGCTTCGCGCATGGTTTGCGTGGGCTGAATAAAGGTGCGGCCCACGTAGCGGTTTTTGATCAAGCCTTCCGCGTAGGGAATGCCAGAGGCTTCTGAGTAGCCAATGGCGGCAGGGACACCCGAATCGGGTACGGCCATGATCAGATCGACGTCGGCAGGCGCTTCTTTCGCGAGCCGCTGACCGATACGTTTGCGATAGCTATACAGGCTCTCGCCATGAAACACGCTGTCGGGGCGAGCAAAGTAGATCATTTCAAAGACGCATAGCTTACGCTCAGCCTGCGCCCAATGAACAGATTTGACACCGTGACCGTCTATCCACAGCAATTCACCCGGATCGACATCTCGCAGGTAGGTGGCGCCGACAATATCTAGTCCGCAGGTCTCTGAGGCCACGACAAAACTGCCTGAGCCATAGCCCGCTGCCTGTACTTCTGGTGACTGACTGCCGATGTAGCCCAGCACCAACGGTCGAATGCCGTGTGGGTCGCGGGCCGCAATAATCCCGGCAGAGGTGCCAATCACTAAACTGAAGGCACCCTCGCAGCGTTTGAAGGCAGCGATCGCGCCCTCAATCCAATCCTTGCCGTCGTTCACCGCTTCCATCAAGGCGAACGCAATCAGCTCAGAGTCGGAAGTGGTCGTAAGAGGGTAGTCTTCGCGCTGAAGTAGATCTGCTCTCAGGCGGTTGACATTGACGATGTTGCCGTTGTGGGCGAGGGCAAGCTGTCCCAAGCGCGCTTCTAACACAGCAGGCTGCGCGTTCGCGACATGGCTCGACCCGGTGGTGGAATAGCGGGTATGGCCCACTGCCCACTGACCTGGAATGTCTTTGAGCACGTTGTCGGTAAAGACTTGAGAGACCAGACCCATGCCTTTGTGAGCGTGAACCTCGCCCTGATCAAAAGCAGCAATACCCGCCGATTCCTGGCCGCGATGCTGAAGCGCATATAGGCCAAAGTAAGCGAGTGTCGCCACTGCTTCGTTGGGCGCATACACCCCAAATACTCCGCAGGCTTCTTCAGGCTTATCGGGCCTTGCTGTAGCGTCATAGGGCTGGGACATGCTCGGGTTCAAACTCCAATGGAAACCAGGACAGATAGGCGGGCACAGCGTACTCGTCTTTTTGAATTGAGGGGCTTGTAGCCTTGTGCTCAATCGCGCTTGATTTACTTCTCTTCTAGCAGAGATAGCCTGCTGACGACTGTACATAGACCGGCTGAAAATGCTTGAAAGTGCTGCTGCTGTGTGCCCAGCTAAGTTTAATACTTGTTTAATTTTTTATTAAATTTTCACCTCAGATCCTATCACTCCCCGGAGTGATTGCCCGACTAATCCCTGCCGTGAACGGGCTGTTTTAGGCCGCTTTGTCTGTCAAATTGAGCTGTCGGGTACCAGGGCTCTCTCAATCGCGTAAGTCCATCGGTCGGACAGCTCGGCAACAGGCAGAGAAATAAGCTTGTCCCCCGCCGCATCTGTCAGGGTTAAAGCTGCTGCTGATTTGCCTACGCTACCGATCAGCTGGCTATCAGGCAAGTTCGCCTGACAGTAGCGCTCCCAATTGGCCTGATCGGCAGGGGCGACGGATACCAGGATGCGAGCGCCGCCTTCTCCAAAGAGCAGCCTGTCCGAGCGGAGTCGACCCTTGGCTAAAGTGATAGTCGCGCCTTTGCCGCCACTGATGCTGGATTCAGCCAGGGCGATCGCCAATCCCCCTTCCGCACAGTCATGCGCCGACCGCACCCAGCCGCGTCGAATGCCTTCCCGACAGGCTGCTTGCACCTTTAGTTCCAGGTCTATATCGACTTTGGGTGGCTGACCGGCCACGGTTTGATGAATGACTTTGAGATATTCAGATCCGCCCAGCGTGACGCTATCTGTACTTTCTGTGCCCGCCCCCAGCAAATAAATCAGGTCACCTTCCGTTTGCCAGCCCTGACTGCACACTTTCGTCAGATCCGGAATCAGGCCCACCATCCCCACCACAGGCGTGGGGTAAATTGGCTGCGGCCTACCTGCGCTGTCGAGGGTCTCATTATAAAGCGACACGTTTCCACCGGTCACGGGGGTGGAAAATGCCCGGCAGCCATCGGCCAATCCCCGGCACGCTTCGGCGAGTTGCCAGTAGCCCACCGACTTTTCGGGACTGCCAAAGTTAAGGTTGTCGGTGACGGCGACTGGCTCAGCGCCGACACAGCTCAGGTTGCGAGCAGCTTCGGCCACAGCGGCAAGAGCGCCTTCATAAGGATTGAGGTAGACATAGCGGGCGTTACAGTCAACGGTAGCAGCAAGGCCCGCGTTGGCATTGGGATCGGGCGTGATTTGAGAGCGCAGCCTGATCACAGCCGCGTCTGCCCCGCCTGGCATCATCACCGTATTGTTTTGCACCTGATGGTCGTACTGCCGGTATACCCATCGCTTGGAGGCGATCGTCGGCGAGCCCAGCAAGTCTAATAAAATCTGATTCCAAGATCTTCCGTTAATGCCCGCAGCCGCAGCCGCAGGTAAATCGCTTTCCCGCCAAGCCCAAGCCTTTTGAGCGTACTCGGGTGGCTCCTTCATCAGCTCTCTCTTATAGATCGGCGTATTGTCTGACAGCGCCGTTGCTGGTATCTCCGCTGCGACATTCCCTTCAAACAAAATTCGCACGATGGGCGCTTCGATTACCGAACCGGCGACCACCGCTTGCAGCCCCCAGCGATGAAAAATTTCAATGAGTTCCTGCTCACGACCGGCGTGAGCGACAAACAGCATTCTCTCCTGAGATTCTGAGAGCAGGTATTCGTAGGGCACCATACCGGGCTCTCGGGCGGGGATCAGGTCGAGATCTAGCTCAATTCCAACGCCCCCATTCGCCGCCATCTCAGCGGTGGAGCAGGTGATTCCAGCTGCGCCCATATCTTGGGCAGCGGCCACGCCCCCTGTTTTGAAGGCTTCTAAACAAGCTTCTACTAAAGATTTTTCAAGAAATGGATCGCCTACCTGCACTGCCGGTCGGTTGGCTTCTGATTCCTCACTCAGCTCAGCGCTGGCAAAGCTTGCCCCGCCCATGCCATCGCGCCCGGTTGTAGAGCCGACATACAGCACCGGATTGCCGATGCCCACTGCGCCTGACTTGACGATCTCCGGCGTTTCCATCAGGCCGATGGCCATCGCATTCACCAGTGGATTGCCGCTGTAGGCTTCATCGAAGCACACTTCACCGCCGACGGTGGGCACCCCAAAGCAGTTGCCATAGTGGGCAATCCCGGAGACAACCCCAGTGAAAATTTGCCGCGTGCGAGCACTGTCTAGACTGCCGAAGCGTAAAGAATTCAGCGCGGCAATCGGCCTCGCGCCCATGGTGAAAATATCTCGCAAAATCCCGCCAACGCCAGTCGCTGCGCCTTGAAAAGGCTCGATTGCCGACGGGTGATTGTGAGACTCGATCTTAAAGGCGACCTGCATGCCGTTGCCCACGTCAATCACACCCGCGTTTTCGCCTGGGCCGACGAGGATGCGATCGCCCTCCGTTGGGAACTGGCTTAGCAAGGGCCGCGAATTTTTGTAGCAGCAGTGCTCCGACCACATCACGCCAAACATGCCGAGCTCAGCGCGATTGGGATGGCGACCTAAGCGTCGCACAATTTCGTCGTATTCACCGGGGCTGAGTCCTTCTGAGGCAATCTCTTCAGGCGAGCAGGCAGAGGGTGTCATAGGGGTGCTGAGAAGCGATCGCAGCTGCGAGAAACAGCTACTTATTCTATCGCGCCATGGAAAGCGATCTTGGCCATTACCTATCTATATGACTATTTCGCCCTCGTAGCCCTCGGTGTATTGTGAGGAAAGCTTAACGATTGCTTAAGCAATTAACACACATCATTTTTTATTCAGAAGGTTCCCCCCTATGGCGACTTACAAAGTCACACTCGTTAACGAAGACGAAGGCATCAACGAAACGATTGAATGTGCTGACGATATGTACATTGTCGAAGCGGCTGAAGAAGCAGGCATTGACCTACCGGCTTCCTGCCGTGCAGGCTCTTGCTCTAGCTGCACTGGCAAACTGGTTTCCGGCAGCGTCGACCAGACCGATCAGGTGTTCTTGGACGATGACCAGGTGGAAGCGGGC
>JBARVU010000198.1:0-2389 GCA_049646425.1 Phormidesmis sp.
ATAGTAGTGTTTGAAGGTTCGATAGTGGCTTTGGTGAAAGCCTATCAAAATCGTCATGACTTCGCTGAGGGCGAGCGACCGCTGACGCTGACGTGTTTTCAGGCCATTGCTTAGCAATTGCTGATGCCATTGCGGTTCAAACGCTTGGCAGAAATCATCGACGTGGCAAAAGAGTTCTTCTAAGCTGGACATAGTGGAGGGCCAGGGCTGATTGGTTTGTAATTTCAGCGTACCTGACCCTCCTTTTTTTGACTTTTGGCGTTTTTCTTATCCCGAACTGACGTTCTTCTAAGCTGTGCGCTGCAAATCCCAGTACCGTCTCTCCCGTTTTGAGTTCGCCATAGTCTACTGAGCCATTCTCCTCAAAGACCCTCTTCGTTTCAAACCCGAAGGCTGCGGTATAAAACGCCATCGTTGCCTTCACATCTTCTACGTAAATCACCACATACCCTAACTTCACAGATTCGCGCTCCTTGCGTTCTCTCTGCCAGCCTTTCAGATTATGAAACCGCTATTGCCGTTCTTAACATCATTTTTTATTCTCTAACGAACCGTGATAGATAGACGGTCTCAAGCTCTGATTGGCCCTTTTAATCGCCTCCAGACGACTGGTCAAGATATTCTCTGGCGGCAGCATATCTAAAACCTCCAGAGCCGTCAGCCGTTCTTTTACAAGTCCTTTTGCACCTACGATAAAGACGGTTCGCTGCTGATTGCACGAATCTCGTACCATATTTTCGACTGCTAGCGAAGCGGTTACGCCTAACTTAGGCACATCGGCTAGATCTAGAATCAGCACCTCAAACTTGTTGACAATGCTCATTCGCTGAGAAATTGTTTTCGCCGCACCGAAGCTCATCGGCCCGCTCAGGCGAAACAACAGCACCCGTCCCGCCACTGCTGCTAGCGACGCCTGCTCTTCTTCACTCAGAGTATCGTCTGTCGGGCTGACAATTGCCTGCACATGACGATTTTGTTCATCCGTCAGCTTCTTGACCGCTAGTAAATTTGCCACAAACGCGCCCGCTGCCACCGCCGTAATCAAATCGACAAACACCGTCAAAAACAGCACGCCGTACATCACCACCGCCGCTTCCCAGGAAACTCGATGGGCCCGTTTCAAAAAACTCCAGTCGATAATGTCAAGGCCGACCTTGATTAAAATGCCCGCCAGTACCGCAACCGGAATCTGCGCTGTGAGCGAGCCAGCGCCTAGCAGTACAGCCGTTAGCAGCAGGGCATGGATAATACCTGAGAGCGGTGTTTGTCCGCCCGATTTTACGTTGATCACTGTGCGCATGGTCGCCCCTGCGCCCGGCAGTCCACCGAACAACCCTGAGACCATATTGCCGATCCCCTGGCCGATGAGTTCCCGGTCGGAGTCGTGCTGAGTGCGGGTGATATTGTCGGCGACTAGAGAAGTCAGTAGCGAATCGATCGCGCCTAGCGTTGCCAGTACAATGCCGTAGCCCAGCATGTCCTTGAGCGCTCCCCACTCTGCCTGAGGCGGGTGAAAAGCCGGTAGACCCGTTGGGATCTCACCGATGCGGGGCACAGACTCACCGGCGACAGCTAGCGAAACGACAGTACCGACCACCAGTGCTACTAAGGGAGCGGGCAAAATTTGGCTGATGCGCGATGGCATTCCAAAGACAATGCCCAGCGTCAGCAAGCCCAGACCTAGCGCATAGACATTGGGCTCAGAGAAGATGCCAGGCAGCTGCTGAATAGAGCCAATGACGCTGGCTGAGCCCGCCTGACCGAACAGCGGCGCTAGCTGCAACACAAAAATAATCACCCCAATGCCTGACATAAAGCCAGAGATTACGGTGTAAGGCATTAGGGTAATGTATTCACCCAGGCGCAGCAGCCCAAACAAAATCTGGAATGCGCCGCCCAAAATAACGACTGTGAAAGCTAGCGCTAGCCCGGTTTCCGGATACTTGGCGATGAGCCCCGTAAAAACGGTGGCCATGACGACGGTCATCGGGCCGGTAGGGCCAGAAATTTGAGCGGGGGTGCCGCCGAAGAGAGCGGCAAAAAAACCGGTTGCAATGGCCCCGTATAGTCCTGCTGTGGCGCCTGCGCCTGAAGAAACACCAAACGCCAAAGCGAGTGGAAGGGCTACGATTGCCGCTGTCAGCCCGCCAAAAAAGTCACCGCGCAGATTATGCAGGTGCAGCTTGTTCATCTTGAACGTATGAGCCATAGGTTAAAACCCTAATTAAGTCGGGTATCAATTGCCCGCTCAGGCTGGGTTCGCCGATCAAGTCTGAGTGCCTAGTCAGGTTTACTCATCAGGCCAGTAAGTTATCGAACACAGATCACGGACAATTCATCAAGATAGTAAACGGAAACGACAGCAGCAAAAGCAGCATCGGTCACAACC
>JBARVU010000199.1:0-2722 GCA_049646425.1 Phormidesmis sp.
CGGTAGGCTTTGGCCGCATCAGGACTGTCGCATGGCCAATCTACCAGGGCCCGACGGTCAGCCAGCGTGAAGCGATTCCAATCTTCTAGCTTGAGCTTGACGCCACAGGTATCCAGGCTATGCCGGACGACCATTGGAATGCAGCGCAAAGAGCCGACAAAATCTTGTTCAAATTTAAAGTAGGGAGATGCCATAAAAACGGATAGAAATTATTTACATTTGCTGCGGTTGCAGTGACCGCCAGCCTTTCACCGCCAGCTCACAATGCGACTGATGCCGACTGTTCTCAAGGAGGAGCCGCTCTCAAGGAGGAGCCGCCAGCGCCAGATCTCCATCTTAGGGGGCACTCAATTGACTTGACTCTCCTGGAGCGTTAAGGGACACTAAGTATTGTTAAGGAGTAGTCGCTCTCATCCTTTGCGAACAATTGCTAACAACTGTAAAGTTTTGCTGCGGTGCTGCTAGTTTATTTTAGTGACATTGACTACGATAAATGAACTGTTGTCGAGCATAGGGATCTAACGGTTTCTTCTAACGGTTCCTGAGTAAGCGATGTGGCTGCGGCTATGCGCTTTCGTAGGGTCGCAACGCTATAAGCGACGTGTTGTGGGGAACAGCGCTGAAAAGTTTATTGCCTGTTTTGCAGGCCCCAGCTGGTGAATGGTTAGCTTATGGAAACGCTCGAATTTATTATCTATCCCGACGGTCGGGTCAAGGAAACAGTAACGGGTATAGTCGGCGCTTCTTGCGCGGAGGTGACGGCTGCGATTGAGTCGCAGCTGGGTCAGGTGATGGCGCAAGAGAAGTCTTCCGACTATTACAGTCAGCCCGTTCGAGTTTCTAGCACCGCCCACGCTCGCGTTGCTGAGGGTGGCTGGTAGCTTTGGCGGCCTAACTTCGATTCTTTTTCTGCCCATTTAGCCCGGTATTAAAAGTCCGGTATCAAACAAATGTCCCACTTCAGTCAGATAAAAACTAAGCTTCGCAACCTTTCTTCTTTAAAGCTGGCACTGGACGACGCAGGTGTTCGCTGGCAAGCAGGACCCAAGTCTGTGCGTGGCTATCAGGGCAAAACCGAAACGGCTGAAGTCGTTGTCGAGCAAGACAATGGCTACGACCTGGGGTTTAAGCGCAGCGATAAAACCGGTGATTATGAACTGGTTGCTGATTTGCAGTACTGGCAGCAGCCCCTTTCTGTAGATGGCTTTTTGAACCAGGTGACGCAGCGCTATGCTTATCACACAGTGCTGAACGAGTCGGCCAGTAAAGGATTTCAGGTGGCCGAGCAGGTGTCCAATGAAGATGGCTCCATTCGGTTAGTGCTACAGCGCTGGGGAGCATAGCTGCTAGCGGCCAAGTGCTGGCTAAAAGCTTTGCTTCATTGATATGCCTCGGCTCTGTTACGGTCGAGGCTTTTTATTTGACTGTAGCGTTTGATTGTAGAACTCGTTGATGGCAGGGGAGGGGTAAGGTGGCTGACAGCAGAGACTCTTTTACGTTTGAGGGAACGGTTCAGCAGGCAGAAGCAGGGTCGGTAGCGGCTGAGGAAAGCAGCCGCTCTGGTTTGGAGCCGGAACTTGGGGGAACGCTCCGAAATGCGCAGTTACGAACGGGATTAGAACCAGAACTCGGCGGGCGCTTCCGGCAAAGCGGGGTGTATGTCGATGAGCTTACCTGTATCGGCTGCAGACACTGTGCCCATGTTGCTCGCAACACGTTTTACATTGAGCCGGACTACGGACGGGCGCGGGTGATCCGTCAAGATGGCGATTCGGAAGCGCTGATCCAGGAGGCGATTGATACCTGTCCGGTAGATTGCATTCACCACGTGGACTATACCCGGCTACAGAGATTAGAGCGCGATCGCCAGCATCAAGTCATTCCAGTGGTGGGCTTTCCGGTAGAGAAGGCAGTGGCAGCTACGCAAAGAAGGCGGCGGAAGGCTAAGTATGAGGCGCAGCAGTAGAAGGGCAGAAGGCTAGGGACAGCTTAGTGCTTCGAAACTTCGACAATTCCGTCAGCTGTGATAGTTAAGCGCAGCGTAAGGCTCTCATCAGCGCTGTAGGAAAAGGTCAAGGGAGTCGGGGGGAGTAGGCGATCACCGTAGGTCTGAGCCGCCTCGCTAAGCCCGGTAAGGCGGGCGACTTCGCCTGAGCTAGAGAGCTCTAGCTCATAGGCTAAGGGCAGTTGGACGGCCTGATCGCCAGCCTGCCATCGGGCCTGAAAGTATCTTTGCACCTGAGCAATGGTATCTGAGACCTCTACCTGAAGGTCAGCGGTAGTAGAAGCGCTGACTTGATAATTCTCGTTGGGCGCTCGGGCGGCACGTTGCCCAGCAGCAGACTGGGCAGGGATTGGCGGAGGGTTAATATCTGCTGGATCGGGAGTGTCTGCCTGGGCTTGCTGTTGAATTTCTGCCTGGGCTTCTCTTTGGGACTGCGTGGCTGTTTCGGCAGCGGGCGGCGGTTCTGAAGGCAGATCTTCCTCTGCCGTGACAGCAGGTGAGGGGGGTTCTGGAGCCGAGGGTAGGGGGGCTTCTGCGGTCGGGGCTGACTGAACGGCGGGGGGAGCAGGCATCGCTCTTGGCGGACTGACGGTTGCCGATTCGGGGCCCGCTGGCGCCGATTCCAAGGTAGGCGCATTCTCAGTACTTTGAGCTGTGTTCTGGCGAGGGACAGGCTCAGCCAGGGGAGCGGGCGGATCGCCTGGAGAAGCGTCTGAG
>JBARVU010000200.1:0-11319 GCA_049646425.1 Phormidesmis sp.
CTAGAAGTCAACATCCGCAAACAGCTCCCCGAATTTTGCCTGAGCGTAAACTTCGTCACTGACAACCAACGTCCACTAGGCATCCTCGGCGCATCTGGAGCCGGCAAAAGTCTCATTTTGCGGTGCATTGCTGGCATAGAAACCCCAGATACGGGCCGAATTGTTCTCAACGGTCGCGTCTTATTCGATTCGCGCCAGGGCATCAACGTGCCTAGCTGCGATCGCAAAGTCGGTATTCTCTTCCAAAACTACGCCCTCTTCCCTCACCTCACCGTTTTCGATAATGTGGCCTTCGGCCAGCGCCAACAGCTGTCATCTCTCCCGCCTAATCAACTCGCCGCCGCCGTTGCCCAGCAGCTTGCCGCCGTTCAGCTTGAGCCCTTGTGCCAACGCTATCCCAGCGAACTTTCCGGCGGTCAACAGCAGCGAGTCGCACTGGCAAGAGCCTTAGCCAGCCAGCCAGAAGTCCTGCTCCTCGACGAACCGTTCTCTGCCCTTGACACCCATCTGCGCAGTCAAATTGAGCAACAGCTCATCACCCGCCTGCAAAACTACCCTGGCATCACGCTACTGGTGACCCACAATTTAGAAGAAGCCTACCGGGTATGCCATCATCTGCTCGTGGTCGATAGCGGCAACCTGGTGGCTCATGCCCCCAAACACCAAATCTTTGAGCAGCCCCGCACGGTTCCGACGGCCAAACTGACTGGTTGCAAGAACTTCTCTTCGGCGATCGCCCTTGGCCCTCAACAAGTAAAAGCACTCCACTGGCAGTGTATCCTTCAAACGGTCGAACCGATCCCGGCTACTCTCTCCCAAGTCGGTATTCGCGCCCACCAAGTCACCTTTCTGGAGGCTCATCATCCGGCTGCGCCAAATACCTTTGGCTGCTGGCTAGCCGCTACCAGCGAAACCCCGCACCGAATGACTTTATACCTGAAGCTTCACAGTCCACCCGTCCATGCGCAAGACTATCATCTCCGAGTAGAAGTCTTTAAAGAAAAGTGGTCTTTACTCAAAGAGAATCCCTTTCCCTGGAGAGTCTTTTTAGATCCGCTGCGGCTGCTTCTATTGGAAGACACCTGAGTGACGCTCAACCTTCAAAAGGCTACTCAGCCGCTTCGTTCACAGGGAAACGGTTGAGTAAGAAGGCAGCTTGGCGAGCAGTGCGAGTGACTTCTGGGCGCAGATAGGGGACGTGGGGAATTTGGGATAGAAAATCTAGCGTGCGGCGTAAAATGCGCACAATGTCTCCTTCATCCAGGCTGGTGTTATCGCAAAGCGCCTGCCACTCGGTTTCTAGCGCCCACTGCTCGACAAGAGAAATGAGATCCCACTCTAGCGAAACAGGAATATGAATATCCTGTCGGCGCTGCTCCTGAAAAATGCGGCGTCTGAGCGATCGCAATCCTTCCAAAGCCTCTATCACCGGGCTGGTCGGCTGGTAGCGAATCCAGGTATCAGGTCGGTTGTTCTCCATCAATATGCCTGCGCAGGCGGCAGCAAACTGCTGTGGCTCCAATCTGTCGAACTCACCGGATGCCAGCGCTAGCCCCAGCCAAAGCTCATTGTCGCCCCGAATGGCAGCGGCCATTTGGCCCAGTTCAGTCGGCCCATCGTCCGCTAAGCATTCAAAGTTCTCGAGAATTTGCATCAGGCTGACAAACTCTTGCCAGTAGCGATGAGTCTGACTGTCGTACTTTTGCTCGCGATCTCTCGCTTCTGCCTGGAGCCGGTTCAGCCGGTTTCGCTGCTTTACAACGGCCTTAGGATTTTTGAGCTGACCCACCGGCGTCTGAGCGATTTTGTCGAGTACCGACTCTACCTGATCGCGCTGCGCTTTCACCTCCGGTGCCTGTTCCTCAAAAGAGGGCAAGTCGGGCATTTGAGCAACAACATCTGCGGTGAGCTGATCGCCTTTTCGAGTTTCGCCCGGTACCACGGCCCAGTCTGCCGGTAGCGTGAGGGCATCTGCGGATTGAAGGCGATCAGCCTCACTGTAGAGTGCCATCACATCTTTGACAGTGGCCGCATACCAGCGGTTATCTTTGCCCAGGCACACCAGATGAGGAAACTGCCCCGGCCCAGGCACCTTGCTTACTAGCACGGCCAACAGCGGCTCGGACACCTTTACATTTTTGCCTTTGATCGCCAGCAGCGTTCCGGTCATCACAAACGAAACGGCGACCGGATCATGTCCGCCTAGCGTTTGTTCTGCCTGCTTTTGCAGGGTTTTGAGCAGCCTGTTCTCTTCTTTGAGCCAGCCCCGCAGCTTTTCGTATTCAGCGATCGCCGCATCGTCGATATGCGCCAGCTGATCTTGCAAAACAGCAACTTCACGCTCTACCGTGGCGATCGCCGCTCGCTGCGGTGCCAAATGCAGCGTCGCCAGATATTGCCCAAAGCTACGCTCAATTAGCTCTTGCGCTTCTTCTGCCGTATGGACTTGCAGCAGGTTCAGCACCATGCCGTAGCTTGGCGTAAACTGGCTTACCAGCGGATCGGGTGGCGACAGGGCCAGCTGAGCTGCTTCTTTAGCCCCTTCAAAGGGAGACTCTACTGTAACCACATGGCCTTGCTCATCCATCCCCCGGCGTCCGGCTCGCCCCGACATCTGCAAAAATTCAGAAGCATGCAGCAGCCGATGTCCGTCGTCTGTCCGCTTAGAAAGGCTGGCAATCACCGTCGTGCGAGCCGGCATATTAATCCCGGCGGCCAGTGTTTCAGTAGCAAACACCACTTTGATCAGACCTGCCTGAAAGAGCTGCTCTACCAGACTTTTCCAAGCCGGTAAAATGCCCGCGTGGTGAGCGGCAATGCCCCGGTACAGCGGCTCTAGCTGATTGGCTCTAACCGCCTCAGGGTTGCGCTGCAAAAAACTATCGATCCGGCGTTTGAGCAGCTCCGATTCGGCAGCGGTGACCAGATTCATGTGAGCCACAGCCTGTACCGATTTGTCACAGCCCTTGCGGCTAAAGATGAAGTAGATCGCGGGCAGCATGTCTTTTTGCTGAAGCTGGCCGACAATGCCGGGGATGGAGGCGATCGCTGGCTTTTTCTTTTGCCCGCGCTGGCGACGAGGCGGCTTGCGATAGTTCTTCAGGCGCGGATGCAGACTAGTGTTGCCTGGATTGAGTAAAGGGAAAATGCCCTTTTCTACCGCAAAGTGGAAGTTCAGCGGCACCGGGCGATAGTCAGAATAGATCAGCCGGGTGGGGCCATGCACCTCAGCAATCCAGTCGGTGAGCTGATCGCCATTGGCCACCGTTGCCGACAGCCCCACCAGCTGAATCTCCGGCGGACAGTAAATCACCGACTCTTCCCAAACGGTGCCTCGCTGCCGGTCGTTCATATAGTGGCATTCGTCTAGAACGACTGCCTGCACATCTTGCAAAGACACACCTACTTCACCGATGGTCGTACCGTAGAGCATGTTGCGAAAAATTTCGGTGGTCATCACCACGACCGCCGCATCTCGATTGATCGAGCTATCGCCCGTCAGCAGGCCAACATTTTCCTCGCCGAAGGTTTGCCGAAAGTCACGCAGCTTCTGGTTAGAAAGCGCTTTGAGCGGGGTGGTGTAAAACACCCGCTTGCCCATCGCCAGGGCCCGGTGAATGGCGTATTCGCCGACCAGTGTTTTGCCGGAGCCCGTCGGCGCGCAGACGATCACCGATTCGCCTTGATTGAGGGCGGCGATCGCCTCAAGCTGAAAGTCATCTAGCGGGAATGGGAACAGGGCTTCAGGCGCTAACACAAAGTCGTCGGGAATGAGGGAACCCCTCTATTGTGCCAGCCTGTGCAAAAGTCGGTGATAAAGTCCCGCCCGATTTCTGGCTTTGCCTGCTTCTATCGGCCTTGCATCAGCCAATGTGCTTTTCGAGGAAGTCGAGCGATCGCTCCCAAGCCTGGGCCTTTGCTGCCGGGTCGTAGCTATCTCCGGTTTCATTGCCAAACGCATGTTCAGCGCCCGCATACCGGTAAAACTCATAGCTAACATCGTCTTCCTTCAGCTTTTTCTCTAGCTTATCCACCTGCTCCGGCGGAAAAAAGCTATCTTTTTCACCAAAGTGTCCCTGCACGGGAATATCAATGTCGCCTGGATCGCCCGCCTCTTCGGGGGGCACACCGTACCAGCTCACTGCCGCATCGACTTCCGGGACATGAATGGCCGCCAGCATCGCTAGCACGCCGCCCATACAAAAGCCCATCACCGCTACATCCGGACTGAGTTTGTGCAAATACTGCGCTGCGCCGCGAATGTCCTGCTGGGTCGCCTCTTCAAAATTGAGCTCATCCATCTTGTGCTGAGCCTCAGCCGCTTCCAGCGTCACGTCGCCTCGGTACAAGTCGGGTACCAGCACCCGGTAGCCAACTTCTACTAGCTCATCAGCAACGCCTTTAATCTGATTGTTCAGTCCCCACCATTCCTGAATCACCACGATGCCAGGGGCCTCGCTATCGTCCGCCGGTTCGGCGTAGTAGCCCGAGCAGCTTTTGCCGTCAGGACGCCGGAAGGTAATCATTTCAGCCATGGTGAATTTTTCTCGCAATAGTGAACACCTCAATTGGGGTGCAAGCAACCCTTACACCCCAACCACTTTCTTCGTCGTTTAATCCTTAAGCGGTTTTGTCTACGTCCTTCACCGCCCCTACCCAAGCTTTCGACACCAAAGCGGGAAGGCTACGCCGCTTGCTCAGCAGGCTGACGCTCAGAGAACTTTTCAATCGCCATGGCGCAAAAGGCATCCAAATCATCCGGATTACGGCTGGTTATCAGGCCGTTGTCCACATGCACTTCTTCATCTACCCAGGTACCACCAGCATTGCGAATATCGGTCTGCAAGCTAGGCCAGGACGTCAGCGTGCGACCTTTCACCACATCCGCTTCGACCAGCGTCCAGGGGCCATGGCAAATAGCGGCAACCGGCTTAGACTGATCAAAAAAGGCTTTTACAAACTTTACGGCTTCTGGCTTGGTTCGCAGCGTGTCGGGATTATGAACGCCGCCCGGTAGCACCAGCGCGTCGTAGTCCGCAGGCTCAACTTCTGACAAGATCTTATCAACCGGAAATTTGTCTCCTTTGTCAGCGTGATTCATTCCCTGAATCTCTCCAGATTCTAAAGAAACAAGCTCGACGGTAGCGCCGGCTGACTTAATTTCTTCCCAAGGCTGGGTAAGCTCTACTTGCTCAAAGCCGTCGGTCGCTAAGAAGGCAACACGCTTGCCGGTAAGTGAATGGGTTTTACTTGTCATAGTCTGTTCTCCTCTCAATAATAGCAGCAGGCCGAAGCAGTACATCGCTGCACTCTACTGTCAGCCTGTTGACTTGTTCTTCAAATGGTGCTGCTCAGCGTTCCATCAGCTTTCTACGTGAGTATCCATCGAGATATCTGCGTTCAGCAGCCGAGAGATAGGGCAGTTTTCTTTTGCTTTGGCAGCGGCCTCTTCGAAAGCCTCTTTCTGTCCGTTCGGTAGCTTCGCGGTCACATCCAAGTGTATTTTTGTGACTTCGGGCTCATTGCCTTCTGTGCTGAGTGTCACGGTAGCAACTGTTTTAATCTGCTCAGGCGTTACCCCCGATTCTCCCATAAAATCAGTCGTCGCCATTGTGAAGCAGGCGGCATGTGCAGCGGCAATCAGCTCTTCCGGATTGGTTCCAGGGTTGTCTTCAAAACGAGTGCCGTAGGTATACACCGACTCTTTTAGAACGCCGCTTTCGGTGGTGATTTTACCCTGACCTTCTTTGACACTGCCCTGCCAAACAACCGTTGATTTGCTATCCATAATAAATTCTCCTTTCTAAAGTGATTAGACTAAAGTGATTAAGACTAACGATCCACAAATAATTTCAGTCAGCATTACTCAGCCTTCTCATTAGAACAACCAACCCGCTATGATTTATCTTTCATCGGACTGATTTGTCAGCATCTTCAAGGAAACCGATCTTTCACACGAATGCCATATCCTCGTCATCCCACCGTCAAACCGACCGGCTACAGTGAGGATGCTCTTGAAAATTGACATAACTCAAATGACAGACACTCCCTCCAGACCACTCCTTCATCCGTCTAAGACGCCTGCCAGCTCAGCTGGGAGAGTCGCGACCTCTTTGGCGCTGGTACTCCTTGGGGCTGGTACGGCGACTACAGGTACTTACTATGCTTGGGGCCAGGACCGCAATCCGGAGCCGACTGCTGCTGTGATCGCTCAACCGGCTTACCGCACGTCTCCTACTAGCTTAGCCCTCCCCTCGGAAGTGGGGTCTATCTCAGATGTCGTGCAGGCGGTTGGCCCAGCGGTCGTCCGCATCGATGCGTCCCGCACGGTTTCTAGCCAAAACTCGCAGGTGCCTGAAGCCTTCCGGCGATTCTTCGGCGAGCAAATGCCTAATAGTATGCCTCAAGAAAGAACGCAAAGCGGTGTCGGCTCTGGCTTTATCGTCAGTGAAGATGGCCGCGTTATCACCAATGCGCATGTGGTGGACGGTGCCGACACGGTCCAGGTTACGCTCAAAGACGGCCGGAGTTTCGCCGGTAGAGTGCTCGGCAGCGATCCCCTCACTGACGTGGCTGTGATTGACCTTGAAGCTAACGACCTGCCGACTGTTGCGGTTAACCAGGACGAACTGCTGCCGGGAGAAGTGGCGATCGCCATTGGCAACCCACTCGGTCTTGACAACACTGTCACCGTTGGCATCATTAGCGCCACCGGACGCACCAGCAATCAGGTCGGCGTCCCTGATAAGCGAGTCGAGTTTATTCAAACCGATGCCGCGATTAACCCTGGTAACTCCGGTGGGCCGCTGCTCAATGCCCGAGGTGAAGTGATCGGCATGAATACGGCGATTATCAGCGGCGCGCAGGGGCTAGGATTTGCGATTCCTATGGAGGCAGTCCAGCGTATTTCTGACCAGCTTGTGGCCAACGGCAAGGTAGAGCATCCCTTTATTGGGATCCAAATGGTTAACCTCACGCCTGAAGTTAGAGACTCGATCAATCAAAATCCCAATAGCGGCTTTACCATCGATGCCGATAGCGGGGTATTCGTCGCTGAGGTAGTTCCAAATTCACCTGCGGCGAGAGCAGGGCTGCGAGCAGGTGACGTGGTGCGTCAGATCAACGGCGAAGCGATCACCACCGGCAAAGAAGTGCAGAACGCTGTCGAGGCCAACGGTCTGCGCCGCGACCTTCGTCTGGAAGTCGAACGCAATGGCAACCTTCAGGCGCTGTCCTTGCGTCCTGTGCCCTTACCAGCTCAAGGCTAGCGAAGCGTCAACTCCTTGGACTTGACTGTCCGAGCTCCCAATGATTTTCTTGTTGTATGTTCAACCGGCAGGGATATACGAATTCGGTGAGCCTTGCGAGAAGTTACGGCTTTCAATCATTGTGATCAGTAAAGCCGTACAGAATCGCTGCTAGGCCAAATCTTATCTGCCTGTGAACAATGTAAAGGGACATAAAGACGATTTCTCCTTTTGAAGGAGAGAACAAAACAAATTGATATTTCTTACGGACGAACGATCCAATTTTGCTTGTCCAATTTTGCTTGGTAGTCTGTCGTGAGCCTTTTAGCGGTTGAACTTAATCAGTTCCTGTAAAGACGCCAGCAGCTTAATCCGCACCTTTGTGATTTCGTCAACGGCATTGAGGTCAAACTGCCAGGCTACGTTCACGCCTAATAGATGGGTCTTTACTTTGCCTCTGACTAAAAAGCGCTGAAGCGAATTAGCGTCGGCGGCTTCTTCTGCCTGGTCTGCTGCAGGTGCTACAGGCTCGCATTCTAAGGGAGTGAGACTCATGTCGTGAGCTTCGGTGCCTAGGTAGTGAGCGATCGCCCCTCTTCCCTGAATCGGCTGCTCAAAAGGCGGCACCATCCGCCCGTTCTCTGCAAAGAGCGCAGCCGTCTGCTCGAATGCACCCCGATTGAGCGTTTCAAAGTAGCGCTGAACGGGGGCAGGCAAGTCTGGGGAAGTTTTTACATCCGTCTGTCTATCTACCTGGTCGGACTTAGCTGAAGCTGAGGAGGAATTCATCTTTTCACCGTGAGTTGATTGCTTTGTATAGCAAGTTTGTATAGCAAGATAGGACAAATAGCGTTTTATCTATGCCTGGTCAAATTTATAGCTAGGGCAACATGCCTTTAAAAATAGCGTCTTCAGGTCTATGCAGTCACCGACGTGGTCAGGCCAGGCTTCATCCCCTGCGTTTGATAGCTGTCGGCGATACATACAATCCAAAAATTGGAACAGCGTCAGCGAAACGTTGGATGCGAGCAACTCCGCTCACTTAGAAAAAAGGCAGTTACACCTCATGATTCCTAACAGCGCAATATCAGAAAGGGGAGTGTGCCTGGACAGGCATCAAACGATGGTATTCCGCTAGTTGAGATTCGATCTGCTGACGTACAATTTCTCGGTATTCCATGAAGTGCTCATTGTGAGCACACAGAACGATGTACTGCTCTGTCACCGCAGGGTTGTTCAACACAATATGGAACAGATGATGCCAGAACTTCCAGCGGGTTGACCGTTTGAAGCCCTGGCGCCAAATGACAATCGACAAAGCTCTGATGGTAACCCACTCTGGCCATTTGAACGGCGGGTTTACTCTAGGTGCACCCAACTTAAGAAAGTATCGATAGACCCGATCCAGATATTGATGGGGTTCATAAAGTTGGGCAAAGGCTTCGACATATTCATGGGCAATCTCGTCCACCGCGCGAGTGGGCACGAAGTTCATCAGGGTCGTTTGGTTGATGTTGCCTGATGTTGTTTGAAGGCGTCCTTCCCGTTCCAATCGATGCCATAGGGCCGTGTGCGGCAGCGCCTGTAGCATCGCGAAGGTCGTCGTTGGGATACCGGTAATTTCAGCAAAGTCGACAATTCTCTGACCCGCGCCAGGTTTCTCTCCGTCAAACCCGATGATAAATCCAGCCATAACCCGCAGTCCGGCTTCGGTGACCTTGTCGATGGACTCCAGCAGAGGCGATCGCATATTTTGGAACTTCTTAGTGGCTTGAAGGCTCTCGGTATCTGGCGTTTCGATGCCCATGAACACCGCTGCAAAGTTGCACTCCAGCATCAGGTCGATCAATTCATCATCCTCTGCTAGATCCAGAGACGCTTCGGTGTCAAAGCGGAAGGGATAATCATGTGCTTTTTGCCAGTCCTTCAGTTCCTTCAACAACAGTTTGACATTGCGCTTGTTGCCAATGAAGTTGTCATCCACCATGAACACATTGCCTCGCCAGCCTAGGTCATAGAGAGCCTGCAGCTCGGCGAGCAGTTGGGGTGGGGATTTGGTGCGGGATTTACGTCCATACAGCACGATGATGTCGCAAAACTCGCACTGGAATGGGCAGCCTCGTGAGAATTGGACTGACATAGAATCGTAGGCGTCTATCTCTAGTAAGTCATAGCGAGGGATGGGGGTGATCGTGACATCCGGCTTTTCACCACTCGCTGTGAATTCACCATGAGTCTCGCCTCGCTCCAAGGCTTCTACAAACATCGGCAGGGTGATCTCGCCTTCATCCAAAATGAGATAGTCGGCTCCAGCCTCCCGCATTTCTTCAGGGACAGAGGTGGGATAAGGCCCCCCCACAGCAACCTGTTTTCCACGACGCTTGGCTGCTTTGACCATCGAGATCATGTCAGCTTTCTGCACAATCATGCCGGAAAAAATTACCAATTCTGCCCAGGCCCATTCGTCCTCGGTGACAGCGCGAATATTGAGATCTACCAGCTTAAACTCCCAGGTTTGGGGTAGGATAGCGGCGACAGTAATCAATCCTAGCGGTGGCAGTAACACCTTGCGATTCACCAAGTCTAGAATTTTCTCGTAAGACCAGAAAGTTTTGGGAAATAAAGGATAGACCAGTAGGGATCTCACCATATCTCATACCTCACTTGTAAAAAAGGTCATATTCAGTAGGCTTGGGAAACTTACAGGTAAAAAACGCTGATATCTCGCTTGATTCGTTTGATATCTGTGGTTTCCTATCTATATCAAAAGCTTTTGGATGCTTTGGACTAAGAAATCCATCTCTATGCTATAGGGTTTTAGTTTACTGAACTCGGCTCCGTCGCAAAAGATAATGAAGGTCACGGTTGAGCAACAAAAAAGGTACTGAAACTCAGTTCCAGTACCCCTTGAATAGTTTCCTCTTGGGCGAGGCTTATGTCAGTCCTGAAACAAACACCAGACCCAACACTGCTCCGAAGACAATCAGCGCATAGAACTGAGCGCGGCCGTTCTCGAAGTATTTCAGTCCTTCTCCAGTCACCAGGGTGACGAAGCCAGTGAGGTTGACGATGCCATCGACAATTTTGACGTCGACGTTAAGTACGCCTTTAGCCAGTCTGCGGGTACCTTTGACAAAGACCTCGCGGTAAATGTCGTCGATGTACCACTTGTTGAGAGAAAGGTTGTAGAGCGGCTTGATTTTCTGGGCGATCGCCTCAGGATTGATCACCTTACTGCGATACATCAGCACCGCCAGCACAATCCCAGCGACCGAGATCGCGACAGAGGCACCGGCCATCCGGATAAATTCGCTCAGCTCAAACTCTTCAGCAATTTCAGCCACCGTCAGCGCTTCGCCCGCTGGGTGGATGAAGGCTTCAAAGTAGTTGGCAAAGGGGGTTCCCACTAAGCCAATCAGCGCAGAAGGAATCGCCAGCATCATCAGCGGAAAGGTCATGCTCAGAACCGACTCGTGTGGCTCCTCTGCATGAGGGTGATCGCTCTGATCCTCTGCTTCTACAGCGAGTTCCTGAGTACTCATAGCCCCTGGGCCTAAAGAAGCTCCAGCCATTTGCAGCGACTGACGCTTTACCATTTTGCGCATATCGGCGTCGTTCCCACGAAACTCACCTTCAAAAGTCGAGAAATACATGCGGAACATATAAAACGCAGTGGCTCCGGCGGTGACCCAGCCAATTGCCCACATCACCGGGTTGACTGCAAATACAGACCCTAAAATTTCATCCTTTGACCAAAAGCCTGCAAACGGCGGCAAGCCTGAAATCGCCAGGGTGCCAACTAAGAAAGTAATGGCGGTGATCGGCATATACTTTCGCAGGCCGCCCATCAGGCGCATATCCTGTGCGAGCGCAGGATCGTGACCCACCACGTCTTCCATACCGTGAATAACTGATCCCGATCCCAAAAATAGCATCGCCTTGAAATAGGCGTGCGTCATCAGGTGAAAGAGGCCAGCAGTATAAGCGCCCACACCCATCGCCATTACCATGTAGCCCAACTGCGACATGGTCGAAAAGGCCAGCCCTTTCTTAATGTCGTTTTGGGTAATTG
>JBARVU010000201.1:0-2819 GCA_049646425.1 Phormidesmis sp.
GGGATGAGAGTCCAACTCTGATCGAAAGCCGTAGCCTGCCCACAGCCATCTCCCGGCCCGGTCTAGCAGTGCATCTCCCGCCCCTTCAAAAGGCAGGCTTTTGGGCAGCTTATGCACCGTAAACCCGTTTTCTTCAAACCACTGCTCGAAGTAAGGCTCCTCTCCCTGCCGCTCGGGATGCAAAAACCGACTGAGGACAACATGATCGCCCAGTACCAACCCAGCATTCGCAGCAAACACCATGTCCGGCCAGCCCTGCTGCGGCTTCACCAAATCTACAGTGGCATGGTCAGTCAGCACCTGATAGAGCTGATTCCACTGCTCCTCAGCCCGCTCCTGCGATGAGCGGTGAATGTTGCCCTCCATCCACGGATTAATCACATAGTCCACATTGTAATGATGGGGCGGGCACATCAAAATTCGTACGGTATCGGTCATGGTAATCCTCAAAGAAGATTCCTATTCTCTTACAGATAGATGGCGTTGCAAGTCATCGCCCGATGACATCGTATAGATTTGGCCAGGGAAGACCCAACGTCGCTCGTTTGATAGGCCGCTCAAATGTTAGGAAACCATGACTATGGTAACGTCCTCTGACAAAACGGTGTTGTACAATACCATTGTGACAGGTAGACGCCTCTTCTTTCATCTGTTGACCTATCATTAACGCCTGTGTCCAGACATGATTAATAATTAACTTTTTGACAAGTTCTGTTGTGCAGAGGTGTTCTTAAGGTATCTATATGAATAGGCGTTAATTTGATTAGTTCGCAGCGATTTCAGAGGAGTATCTAGAAGAGTTTGAACCGTCTGATATCAAGTTTGTCAGCCTGATTACTAACATAACTTTATTTCCTTACCTTAAGTCTACTGACTACCCGGATTTCAGAGGGTTTACTTTAGAAAACTCTTCGGTTTGAAAACCGTCAAACAGTCTTAGACGTACAAAATTTTTAGACTTTCTTTAGTAAAGTACACCTAACTTTCTGGCTTTCAGGCATTTAGAACTTTTGACATTGCTTGAACGTCGACTGTATGGACAACTGGAGCGAAATTTCTAACAGTCAGGCGCAAAGCATCTCAATCGGGTCTATCAGGATTTAGTATTGAAGCCTTTCTGAGAAGCTCCTACTGTAGAGATATAGGTTGCTATTTTCGTCAGTTTTTATCTATTTCTATCAATGAGCGTTTGTGTTTGGATACTTTCCAACCTGCATTGACGTTCTAGAATCTCTCAACAAGGACATCACCATGCTTACAGAAGCACGCAAGTATTCTATCGATGCCATCCAAGATGAAGTTAGGGCTTTGGTCTATAAAGGATCTGTCGGTAGAAAACATAAGATTTACGTTCTTTCCCGCTACTTCGACGATCATGAGTGGCAGGAAATGGAGCATACGCTAACTCAAAACGAGTATCTTCTGCGAGACTCTATTTGTGACTTGGTCGGCGCAGAAAGCTGGCTTAATGACTAAAGGTGCTATCCGTCTCCTTTAGCGGGCGGCTTGTCTTGGTTGGCTGTACCGACTACGTAGGTGATTGTGTAAGGATCATCTACTTTTTTTGAAGCCTTTCTCAGCTCAAAGCCGATCACATTGCCATCCTCGTCATAGTCCAAAATTAGCCCTGGCGCAATTTGAGTCGTTTCCTCAATTACAGATTGGTTGAGAGACATTTGGAGGATGTCCTTTTCTGGATCGTAAATTACTTTCATGGGTATTTTTTAGGCCACTTTTATCAAGATTTTCACGAGATCTGGTCAACTGCGCCACAGGGGATCATAGAGATTATACGGACAGCATAACTGCATCATTTGTAACAAAAATGGCTGTTACAAATGATGCAGTTGATGCAGTTACGCTTCGAGTGGGGGTGCCTTGCCTGGAAGACCGTATTGTCCGTTGCAGAATGAACCACTTTTTTAAGATAGGTTACTGAGTGTTAGTGGCTTCCGCTCGTTTGTCCGTTTGAGGCTGGCAGCAGGGGCTGTGTGGTTAAATAAAGATCGATACTATCTTAAGCGCTGCCCGTAACCTCAATTAACTGCTTAACTATGCCTAACTTTGAAGGGGTCTCGCCTGAACTCGCTGATGCGCCAGGGCGATCGCTGCAGCATTCAACGGTTCGCCCGATTGGGGTATACGTTTTATCGGGGCTAGCGATTGATGCAACTGACCGTCAAGCCCGGTTGCTGGCGGTCGATGCAATGCGGGGATATCTGGTAGAAGTTGACCCGTACACGCACAACACCGTCATTCTCAATCCTCACACCGTTACCGACTGGATTGGGGCGACTGGCCTAGCCGTATGGCAAGATACCGTCTGGTTCACACAGGGGGAATCGGTTTTCTGCAGCAGCTTGGCAAAGCTGGTTCCGACTCCTTTTACTCGCCTCTCCTATCCAGCAAACGGAGTGGCCGTGTGGGACTCAAAGGTGTATGTCACCTGTCAGAAAACGGGCTATATTCATATTTTTGACCGCGATAGCGGCGAATGCGTGGAGAAGATTCGTCAGCCCGGAATTGGTGTGGAAAACGTGACGGCGACTGAAGATGCGCTGTGGGTATGCGATCGCGATGAGCAAACCGTCTACTGCCTGGATAGAGAAACCGGCAATCTCCGCTACAGCGCCCTCACCCCTTTTAGCTCTCCCACAGGGATTACCTTTTACCCACAGGCGAACGGTGAAGCACCGATTTGCTATGTCGCCTACGCCGATGAAGAACCTTACATTCGTGACGATCCTAACGCCGAGTCACCCTATCAGCTGACTTTTCGCGATCGCACCTTCCTACACCCATTCCACACCCACTACGAC
>JBARVU010000202.1:0-7787 GCA_049646425.1 Phormidesmis sp.
GCTCAGCGACACCCTCAGAACCCTCCTCGAAAACCTTTCGGAAGAGTACAATGCCACCACTGCCAAAGGCCAAGCCAAAATCCAACGCGACGCCCTCGCAACCATCCGCCAAGACCCCACCCTTCAGCAGCGCCTAACCAACGTCCTCAAAGCCGGTAGCGAAGAAGCCCTAGAGCAAATGATTCAGCATCCCCTCGCTAAAATCATCGTCAAAGCCATCAAAGGACTAATCGAAGGTTAGCCGCAGACTATGCAGAGTGCGCAATCCCATAGCGGCGTACCCATTCGCCTAACCACCGAGCGCTGGCAGCATATCATCCGTGGCCATCCCGAAATGCTTGATCAAAACGCTAGAATTCTACAAACCCTAAGCAAACCCGATAAAATTCAATCAGGCGACTCCGGCGAGCTAATAGCTCTACGGCGTTACGAAAAGACACCGGTAACCACTTATAAATTCTTAGCCGTTGCCTACCGCGAAACCTCTTTAGACGATGGCTTCGTCATCACCGCCTACTTTGCCAGCCGCCCATCCCCTCGTAGAGCAACCCTATGGATACGCCCCACCTCCTAAACCCGCATCTTCAAATAAAGTGGGACTACGACTCAGAGGCAGATGTCCTATATATGTCAGTAGGCGACCCACAAACTGCTCTCGGCATCGATATTGGCGAAGGGTTAGTGCTGCGCTACAGCGAAACCGAATCCGCCATTGTTGGCCTCACAGTCATTGGATTGAAGTCACGCCTAGAACAAGCGCAAACAAACCCTGTTCACGACTATAACCATACCTCTTTCAATCCTCTAGATGTCGTTGCCCTTACCGAAGCGCTCCCCGAATATAGCTTGCTTCCGGGTCAAGTAGGAACCATCGTAGAAACATTAGCCCCTAGCGTTTACGAAGTAGAGTTTAGCGACGACGACGGTCAAACCTACGCCATGCTGCCGCTAAAAACCGAGCAGCTCATCCGCCTCCATTACAGCCCCTTCACAACCCTCACCCACTCAACAAATACTATGTCAAACACCATCAACCAATACGGCCAGGGCGACAACATCGCAGGCGACAAAGTCATGCGCGACAAAATTCAAACCCAAATCAACAACAACCCCGATCTTGCCCAATCCGCCCGCGACATCAAAGCCCTGTTAGATGAGCTTTCCGAAGAATACAACCCAGCCACACCCAAAGGCCAAACCAAGATCAAAGAAAGCGCCCTGTCCCAGATCAGACAAAACCCCCAGCTCAAACAGCGCACCCTCAAAGCCCTTAAGTCCGCAGGCGAAGAAGCGCTAGAGCAAGCCATTCAGCACCCCGTCGCCAAAGTCGTCGTCGAAGGCGTCAAAGGTTTTATTGAAGGCTAATTGAAGACCATCTAAGCCTTGTCCAGCGCACCAGCCAATTCCCTGAGCCATGCCACAAAAGCCTATATTTCTCGTTCAAGCTGGTTCCAGGCTGGCGGATACTTCTCCAGCAGGCGGTTAAGCCGTTTAATATCTAGCTCAAAGCCGTAGATATTGCGTACCACATGCCGGAACGCTAAGAACTCTTGGATAAGCTGGGCCGTATCGGCAGTGATGACCGCTTTGCGATCGCCCCTCTCCACCACCATGCGAGCCAACAAGTGCCGCTGCCAGTCGGCATTCTTATACACACCGCCATTCAGCTCCACCGAAATTAAGCTAAAGATTCGCTCACAGCTCGTATAAAAATTGTGAAACTTCAGCGCCAAGCTTTCGTAGAAAAGGTCAGCATAAACAGGCACTTGACCGATACTTTCCCTTACCCGCCGAATCTGACTTTCTAGCTTGGTCAAATAAGCCAGCTCTAGCTCAATATCAACCGCTAGTTCACGTAAGGCATTGGGATTACCGGCACTCATCGATCACTCTCCCAGTTGACTTGGCGCTTGGCGCGATCACCAATAATCCACATACTTTTGCTCAACCATCACCCTTCGCCGTCAGGGGTAGCAGCACTGTCCTCGGCAGGGGACGCCTCTGTCGGGGGAGCCGTTTCTGGCTGACCGAGCAATTGCCGTAGCCGGTCGCTGAGCTGCCCAAATCGACTGCTGACGGCTTCTCCCGAGAGATCGTTTTGAATATCTTGCTCCAGAGATTCTAGACGCTGCTGCAAGTTCTCCCACTGGCTGAGCGATACGTCAGGCAGCTGTTCGGAGAGCTGGCGAGCCTGGTCGGAGATTGTTCTGGTTTGGTCGTTGAGCGATCGCAGTTGTTCTGCCAACTGGCTAAACTGCTCAGCGCTATTGCCATCGCGCTCAATCGCCTCTACCTGATCGGCCAACTCTCCCTGGGCAGCGCTCAGTGCCAACTGTTCCTGTCGCAGGCTCAGGGCCATGCCAACCAGACCGCCCCCTAAGATGAACACTGAGGCAATCAACAATCCCCTGAGCCAGCGAACCTGACCGCGTAAGTGCTGAACGTCACTGGCCTCTTCTCGGAGACTCGTGACTTCCTGAGAGATCCGGCTGAGCGCTTGAGCATTATCAGTTGCTGTCGGTGTAGGGTAGGGAGTCTCGCCTGTGGGGATATCTGAAATATTTGATGAATTAGGATCGGTATACCGTTCAGATCTACGCTGTTCCATAATGATTTCCTCTAAAAATTAAGTACTCCAGATTGATACTTTTCCACTAGATGAGTACCAGGCGGTTGGTTCCCCTCCATAAAAAGACTGCTTTTCTCTACTCAGTCAGGTTGGGTTATCGATCTTAGCGCTCTTTAGGGGCTTCCGGGGCGTAAGTTCAGGCGGCTAACTAATCCAACTATCTACACCGGCTTGCCACCCTTCAGAACCTTGCGTAGCCTCCAGATCATTGATCTCTCGCAACCATTTTATATCCATAGGACATTGGAAATAATCTCCAAAAGCAGGTATCCTCAATGCCATAACGACCCGTCTATTAGCAAAAGGATTCCAATGGCTGCGACTGAACCTTTAAAGGGGATTACCCTCATCGACTGCGCCAAAGCAAATGCCCCCCAGGGAGCTGAAGAAGCAGCCCGTCTATGTGGCTATGGCAGTGACATCAGCAGTTTCCAGTCCGCTCTCAGTCAAGCCGGTGAAGATATGGGCATCACCCTCGACGATATCGAAGACCTGATTACCGATCAGTACACCATTAAGCGCACTCAAGGTATCGAAGTCGCTCCCGACTCCCCTCAGGATCTATAAACCTGGCACAAAACTTCCCCCTATTCGCTTGATCACCCGATTTGCAATATCGGCGTAGCTCACCTCACCTGCCAAAATCTGCCCCAGCCGCTTGGTCGCCGTCGGTCGCTTAATCCCCACCCGATAGCCCACCTTCGGCACCCGGAAAAATACGCTGGCAATCCGCTGAGCCCACAGCATATCTGCGCCCCACTGCTCGTGAATCGTCTGGGTGTAGCCCGCTAACGCTCCAGCATCTCCAGCCAGGGCCTGGGCGATCGCCCGCGCCGCCATCACCCCACTAAACATTGCCGGTCGAATCCCCTCAGCCGTCAGCGGATCGACAATTGCCGCTGCCTCGCCGACAAGCAAAGCATGGTCAGCGTGCAGATCACAATTTCCCGCCCACAGCTTCAGCGGCTGGATATAAAAATCACCCTGCTCAAAGCTAGCGCCAAAAGCAGGCGCATACGCCCTTAAGGGTGTCTTAAGATCTTTCAGCGAGCCGCCGATAAAGCTGCTGACCCCAATAGAATAGCCCTGCTGCTTCGGAAAGCTCCAAATGCAGCCGTTCTTAGCCAAGCCAAACTCAAAGCTAAAGGCCCCATTTTCAACCAGATCATCGGTCGCAATTTCTAAAACGCCTGCTTCTCGAACTTTGTGGCGCTTGAAGCCCAGCCAGTCGGCCATTGGCCCTTTAGCCCCATCCGCAGCAATCACATAGCGCCCGGTAAAGACCTCTTGAGCCGTTCTGACCTGCCACCTGTCCCCTTGAAAGTTGACCCCAGTCACCGCAGCGTTATCTCTGACTTTAGCCCCCTGCGCCTGTGCCTGCTCGACTAAGAACTGGTCGAACACATCGCGCCGCACGCTCCAGATCGGCTCGGTTTCTAGATGCGCCTCTACCGCATCTTCTAGCTTCCAGGTATAGCGCACCTGCCGCACCTGACAGTCAATCGCTGGGGTAAAGTCAAAGTCGAACCACTGCGCCACGCTGGGCGACACCGCACCGCTACAGGGCTTGTACCGAGGCAGCGTAGCTTTCTCTAATAGCAGAACTGATCGCCCTGACTTGGCCAGGTGATAGGCCGCAGAACTCCCGGCTGGCCCGCCGCCCACAATAATGCAGTCAAACATCGCAATCCCTTACACAGTTTGGATCGCTTTTTCTTTATCTGCCAACGCTTTATCAATCAAGGCAATGTACTTATCAGTCAGCTTTTGCACTTCGTCCTGCATATCGCGAGACTCGTCTTCTGAAATGTCACCGTCTTTTTCAAACTGACGAGCCAGATCAATGCCGTCGCGGCGGACGTTGCGCACCGAAACTCGGCCTTCTTCGGCGTACTTAGAGGCGAGCTTGGCAAATTCCTGGCGGCGCTCAGTGGTCAGCGGCGGAATGTTCAGCCGAATCAGCGTGCCGTCGTTGTTGGGCGTCAGGCCGATATCTGAAAGCGAAATCGCCTTTTCAATCAGCGAGACTGTGCCTGGGTCAAACGGCTGAATCATCAGCGTGCTAGCGTCGGGCGTAGAAATATTCGCTAGCGACTTGAGACTGGTGGGGCTGCCGTAGTACTCCACCATCACCCGGTCTAGCAGCGAGGTACTGGCCCGCCCGGTACGAATTGTATTAAAAGACCGCTGAGTCGATTCGACGGCTTTGAGCATCGCCTCTTCGACTTCACTGATATCAGCTAACTTCACAGGACTCTCCCACAATTGTTCCAATGGATTCACCCATTATGGCGCGGTTGATATTGCCTCTGACAGAGAGGTTAAACACCATAATCGGGATGTTGTTATCTTTACATAGCGCGATCGCTGTGCCATCCATTACCTTAAGATCTTTTGCCAGCACATGGCTATAGGTTAGCGAGTTATAGCGTTTCGCCTCGGGATTGGTCGCGGGGTCACTGTCGTACACACCATCTACCTTGGTGGCTTTGAACAGCACTTCGGCGCTAATTTCGGCAGCGCGCAGCGCGGCGGTGGTGTCGGTGGTGAAAAATGGGTTGCCCGATCCGCCACCAAAGATAACCACTCGTTTTTTTTCGAGGTGGCGAATGGCCCGGCGACGGATGTAAGGCTCGGCCAGCTCCTGCATCGAAATGGCCGTTTGTACGCGGGTTGGCACATCAATGCGCTCCAAGGCATCTTGCAGCGTCATGGCGTTCATAATCGTGGCGATCATGCCGATGTAGTCGGCAGTAGCTCTGTCCATGCCCGCCGAAGCGCCCTTAACGCCGCGAAAAATATTGCCGCCGCCGACGACGATCGCCAGCTGGATACCCTGAGCTACCACGCCAGCGATTTCCTGAGCGATCGCATCGACAATCGCCGGATCGATGCCATAGGCCAGCTCGCCCATGAGGGCTTCACCGCTGAGTTTTAGCAGGACTCGCTGATAGGGTTTACCCATGCGTGCTCTATAGTATAAGTCAGTAATTTCTACATCAAGATAGCAGCGAAAGTGTCTGGGCGATACCCCATTCTGCCGCCGATATGGTTTTCCAGTGTCTCCTCTCTTAGTTCAATGCGCGATTGTTTTACTGTGGCTTACCGCTGTCGGAGTCGTCTCAGAAGGGCTGCGGCGACTGGGTTATGGCCCTGAGATCACGCGCAAAGCCGTGCATATTGGGGCGGGTCAGGTGATTTTGCTGGCCTGGTGGCTGGCGGTACCTGCTTGGACAGGCATTGCAGCGTCTGTGCTCTTCAGCAGCGTGGCCCTGCTGTCCTATCGGTTTCCGCTATTGCCAGGAATTAACAGCGTCGGTCGCAAAAGCCTGGGCACTTTTTTTTATGCGGTGAGTATTGGCCTATTGATTTTTTGGTTCTGGCCCCTACAGCAGCCTCAGTATGCGGCCATCGGCATTTTGACGATGACCTGGGGCGACGGGCTGGCGGCGCTGGTCGGGCAGCGATATGGCCAGCACCCCTATCAAGTTTGGGGCGAGAAAAAAAGCTGGGAAGGTAGCCTGACGATGCTGCTGGTCAGCTACGCCGTCTGCGCCGGTATTTTGTTTGGAGTGCAGGGGGCGATCGCCGCGACCTGGTGGATCGCCGCCGCCGCCGCCGCCACCGCCACCGCTCTGGAGTCAGCGTCCAAATACGGCATAGATAATCTGAGCGTGCCGCTAGGGGCGGCGGCAGTTTGCTTTTGGTTGGGTCAGCTCTAGTTGCGAAGAGAGCGCTAAGACTTGACTACAGCGCGACCTCACCCGTTTCACCGGTGCGGATACGGACGGCTTCTTCTACCGAAGAAACGAAGATCTTGCCGTCGCCGATGGTGCCGGTCGCCGCCGCAGTGGAAATGGTTTCGAGCACGGTATCGAGCTGGTCGTCAGCCACGATCAGCACTAGCCGCTTCTTGGTCAAGAACTCGACCGTGTATGAAATCCCCCGATAGGTGCTGGTTTGCCCCTTTTGCCGGCCAAAGCCACGCACGTCTTCTAGCGTCATGCCGGTCGCGCCCACGTTCACCAGTGCGTTCTTAACGTCCTGTAGCTTTTCGGGTCGCACGATTGCTTCAATTCTTTTCACGGCTGACGCTCCTTGGCGAGATTGACCACTCATAAAACCGCTGTAATTGTTGCAGTTTGGCTGAGCTAAGACAACTACTTGAAGGGGCGATCATGTAAATCGTTACCAAATGTTGGGGCGTAGTGGGTGAAGGGGACACATCGGCGCTTACCTATGAGACTGAAACTGAGCCTGAATACGCTGGTAGTGATGGCGCATTTGGCCGAGCAGCTGGCCGGCCTCTAGGAATGGCTCCGAGAGTGGCTCTGAGAACGAGGTTGTAAATGCTTCAGTTAGGGAGCTAGAAAACCGGCTGTGGTGGGTCACCTGCTCTAACCTGCGGGCGGTGCGGGCGATGGCGCGGGCGCCCACGTTGGCGCTGGAGCCTCGGACGGTATGGGCAAGCTCGATAATCGCCTGAATGTCTTGATGGGTGATCGCCTGCTCTAGCTGCTGTAGAGTCTTTTCGGTATCTTCTAAAAATATCGCGATCAGCTCTAATTCAAAGCTAGCATCGCCGCCCGCTAGCTGTCTGAGCTGCTGCCAATCAAAATCGCTCTGGGCTGACAAGGAACTTCTCAACATAAGGTGATCTGAGGGCGATCGCTAGCGATCCCATGAGAACGACTGTTAGGCGAATAGCTATATGCAAACGACTGAACCAAGCTAGGCGATCATTCTATTTAGACTGTGCCACTCCAAAAACTGTTTGCTTAGAATACACTATCTAACTTCCCAGATGTTATGGAAACTTAATTTTCATCTGAGCTTCACACTTGGTAGGCGAGATAGGTAGGCGAGATGCCAGAGGGCCCTATACCGACGATTCACCCTCTATACACCAGGACACCAGCGCTAATAAGGCTACCCAAAGCACCCATCGAGGTAGATATATCCAACCCCAAAGCAGTTCGGGCAGGCCGTCGACTACATTGGAGAGCAATAAGGCAGTCAGCATCGCCAGCAATAGGGCAATTAGGCTCATGAGATGAAGTACCAGGGGTTACAAGGGATTACAAAGGGTGTACATAATCAGGCTATTTCTCGATGCGCCAGGGGTTGAAGTCTTCATGGTCTGGGAAAGGATATACTC
>JBARVU010000203.1:0-8233 GCA_049646425.1 Phormidesmis sp.
GACTTGCTTCGAATCGGGGTGGGTTCGCTGTACCCCTGCTCAGAGACGGCACGCAAAAGTTCGGCCCGCAGACCGAGGGTTTCAAAAGACATAAGCTAAAAAATTGGTTCCTAGGCGTCCTGCCCTATTCCACCCGCAGCGCCAGAGGCGGCATCTTGAACTAGCCTAAGAGCAAAAACAATTAGTGGGAATTTGAAGCGATCGCTCCCAGGCGCTGAATCAGCGACCCGCACACGGCACTTCTGGTAGTTGCGTAGACTAGAGACGCAGCCAAGGAACCATAGTAACAGACTTTTTCTCTGTCAGCTAAATAGTCAGGGTTTGCAAGCCGACCGCAGGCAGCGATCTAGCCAATTCACCAGATCGCTCACTACCACTTCTGCGTCGAGATCGTTATGCGGCTCGTGGTAGCTACCAGGGTAAAGCGTCAGGGTCTTGTCGGCAGTCTGAATCTGCTGATAAATTTCGCAGCTGCCCGCCGGTGCCATAATCGGATCGTCCTCGCCATGAGTAATTAAAATGGGTAGCTTCAGCTGAGCAATATGGGCTTTTACCCAATCAATCGTGTCGAGCGTTTCACTCCCCCAGCGCAGGGTGACATAGGGGTGAACGAGCGGATCTTCTGCTAAGTGCTCGGTCATCTCACGGCTGCGAGACAAGCCGCTCTTATCGAGTCCCATGTTTAGCGTTAGCCGGGGAAAGATGCCTGACAGTAACCGAGCCAACAAAATCCGAGCAGTGCTAGCGGTGCTGCTCACTGGCTGAATGGGCGGAGCGCTGACGATAATACCGTGAACGTTCAAAGCTTTGAACGCCGGAGCATGGGCACAGCGCAGCACATAGTCGAGCACGATCAAGCCGCCCAAGCTGTGACCCATTAAGAAAAGCGGTGCAGTGGGCTCCTGCTGACGCACCCGCTGCAAAAAAGCCTGAGCATTTCCCCGATAGTCCTGCCAGCTGTTGATATGGCCCCGCTGCCCCTCAGACCGGCCATGGCCCTGATTGTCAAAAGCAAACACCGCATAACCTGCCGCTGTCAATGCTTCTACGACCGCGCAGTAGCGGCCCGAATGTTCTCCTAGCCCATGGACCAGTACCAGGACGCCTTTAACGGTGGAGTTCTGAGGGGAGTCTGCTGCCGGATGGGCTGATTCTGCCGTCAGGGCTGCCCTGTCCGCCGCCTTTGGGTACCAGCTTCGATAGAAGAGCTGAAGTGAGTTTGAGCCGCTAAAGGTTCCCTGTGAGGTTCCTTGTGAGTAAGCTTGAGTCGAGTTCATTACGGCTGAATGAGGCGCGCTGTGAAACGCACGGTAGGCGGTTGAGCTTGAGAGGGGTGGTTTGGAGGAGTGCGATTTAAGGACATGCCAGGTATGTCACCAATTTACAGGATTTCGATAGTGCCCTGCTGCCCATCAATGCGAACGCGCTGGCCAGGAATGAGGCGGTGGGTGGCATCAGTGACATCCATAACGGCTGGAATGCCGTACTCACGGGCGACAATTGCGCCATGGGAAAGCTGGCCGCCGACTTCTGCTATCAGCCCACCGATGCGGGCCAGCAGAGGCGACCAACCCGCATCGGTATAGGGAACGACCAGAATTGTTTGATCGTCGATATCTAGCGGGGTCTCTGGCAGCGTTTTGAGCACTCGAATGATCCCTTCGACTTGACCTGCGCTGGCACCGATACCCCGTAGCGTACCCGCTGTAGCCAGTACTAAAGCGTTGGCTGTCAATGAATCTGGGGAGGTTTGGCCATACACCAGCATGGGTATCTGACGATTGTTTGAAGGATCTGCACTACCCCCCTGCTGGTGCCAGTAGGCTTTAGCACGATCCACTTTGAGCTGGAGTTCAGTAGCGGGCAGGGGATCGTTCAGCTGAGTGCACACTGCTTCCCAGGTTAAGAAAAAAATGTCACCTTTGTAGGTCAGCTGGCCGGTGCTTAGCCAGCGATTTTCGAGTTCGACAAAGCAGGCGCGCAGAGCCGCCAGCAGCCGGTTATACACTTCTGCGACTCGTCCCTTGAGGTCTAGACGGGACTGGATCTGACGAATTTTCCAGCCGGACGCTTTTTTCTTGGCGGCAGTTTGGCCGTTGGGCTGGCTGAGATCGGGGTTGAGCAGATACTGAGCGAGTAGCTCGCGGACAGGCTGGGGGGATTCGCGCCAGGTGGGGACGGCGATATCAGTGGCGACTTCACTGAGGTAGCCGTATTTGTCGAGAAAGCCATCAAGCTGATCAAAAATGAGGTGGCCTTCAGGATGCTCAGAAAGTGAGGCAAAGAGGGAGGCGCTGTTGGTGGGGGAAGTGGGCGTATCCGGGTCGGCATCGGTGGGAAGCCCCAGATCCTGTAGGAGTGATCGCATCTGCTCAGCCAGCATCTTGAGATCTTCTAGCGCCGCCACTTCCGGATTGCTGCGATTGTCGAGCATGGCTAAGTCAACCTTGAGCACCGCCTGCCGGAGTGCCAAGCTGAGCGGTGCCAAAATATTGTAGTAAGTGGCTTTTTGGAGCAGGGCTAAGATCTCTTCAATGCGCTGAGCGATCGCCATATCCGAGAGTTCACTCAGCGGCTGCCACTGGGCCTGAGCCGGCTCAAACACAGCCTCTTCAGCGTCAGCAAACCGGGCAGGCAGCGTCATTTCCTGGCGCAGCAGCCGCAGCAGGCCGGGGGTATTGCGCAGGGTCGTGGCTAAAGGCGGACGGCGAAACTTAGCACCTCGCGTCAAAAACTCTAGACTGTCGGGGGGAAGCCCCATACGGGTAAACAAATCCCCTAGCAGCGTGGCATTAAAATAGGCCCGGGCATAGTGCAGGGTCGCGGTTTGAGCAAAGTCAATACCGGCGGCACGGTCTTTGAGCACCAGTGTAAACAGGTCGCCCCAGACCCCACAGGTCAGCGGTCGGTTAATTGACCAGGTGAGGGGACGAATCACGCCAGGAATGACCTCAGCCGCGATCTTTCTTGTCCAAATTGGGATCAGCGTCGTGATCGGGCGACTTTGCAGCACCCAAAGCTGTTCACCGTCGAACGTCCATTCAATGTCTTGAGGGATGCCGTGAAAGCTATTTTCTAAATGGCGAGCCAAATACGCTACCTGCTGAATCAGCAACGGGGGCACTGAGCCCTCGCCGCTGACTGACAGCGCCAAATCTGGAGGCATTTTCCAGGGGGCGGTATCGGCGGGGCGATGCGATCGCTCAGAGACTTCGGCAGCGCTCACTACCACCCGATAGGACTCTGGTGTTACCTGACCGGAGACCACCCGATTGGCCCCACCCGGCAGCGCTTCAACGACGACCGCGTCGCCTGCTCTAGCGACCGGGTCACGGCTAAAAGCTACGCCCGAAAAAACGCCCGTAATCTGGGGCTGCACCAGCACGTTCATTTTGCCTTCGGGCAAGTTGCGATCGCGGCGATAGCGAACGGCACTCGGCGCGCTATAGGCATTGAGGCAAACGATAATGGCCTGCTCCAGGGCAGCGGCGCTGGTGATTTCGGTCACTGAGACATATTGACCCGCCGCCGAGGCAGTCAGCGTATCTTCACTGGTGGCAGAGGAGCGCGCGACTACCGGCTGAGTCGGACTGGGTGAAACCGCCGCAATTAGTGCGGTCGGATCGTCGCCAGCAGGCAGAACATAGCCCGGCGGCACCGGGTAGCCCCAAGCGTGGAGCTGGGAGAGTGTAGCGGCTTTACCGCCAACTTTATCCACCGGGAGTATGGTCGAGAGCGCGGGTAAAGCGCGATCGCCTTGGAAAAAACGAAACATTCGTCGCGATTCTCCAGTGCTTTGAGTCGAGGGTAAATCCAGGTCATCCGGTATTTTGTGATAGATCCAGGCCACCAGCCCGGACAGGCAGGCCACCACCAGCACCCGCATGCCGTCGGTCGGATGGAACAAGGCCGTCAGCAGCGGCATCAGCACCAGCACAAACAGTCGCCCCTGCTGCCGCATCCGCAAAATCGTAAAACCAAAGCCGCTAATCAGCAGCGTGAAGCCTGCCACCATCGGATCGTAGGCAAAAAATCCCCAGGCAATATTGGTGGTGCCTGCGCCCTGGCTCCCCCAGTAGCGGCCCATGACCAAAAATATGAGCGAAAGCACAGGCCAGATCGGGTCTGCGCCAAAAAAGGTGCGAGCCACCAGCACCGCCACAATCCCTTTAAACGCTTCGAGGGCCACGCACAGCAGGCCAACGCCCGTGCCCCCATGGTAGAAAGCGGCCGATACGCTGACATTGCCCGTCCCAACTTTGGCCAGCTGCTGACCGGTAAACAGGCGCACCGTCCAGCCAGTCAAAGGGAGTGCGCCCAGAATAGGCACCAGCGTAAAAATGACCAGTGCGCCGAGGACTTGATCCATAAGTAAAAGTCACGATTGCTGACGCTATGGAGTGATTTTACGACGGGTCGCCCCTAATTTTCATGCTAGCCAGGATTTGTGTCTGATTTAAATGGATCAAAGCTACTCTGCTGTTGGCAGCACCGGAAATGCGAAACACCCTCTGCGGATTTGTGAAGTTTCGGAGTGAAGTTTTTGGTAGGCTACTTCGCGTGACCCGCAGCTTTAGCGATCGCTCATTAACAACCAGACTGCCGCTCACTTCATAGGATCTTAAATCATGAATTTTAGGGATGTAAAGCGCGCGCTCAAGCAAGATCACCCTGAATGGTGGGTAGCCGGTCTCTTAGCGTTGAGTGTGCTGCCTGCCCTGCCTGCTGTAGCACTGGCCGAAGTGAGCGCTGATCCCGCCGTGGTCGGTCAGCAGCAGTTAGCGCAGCAGCTGCCTGAGAACACGCCGATTGCCTTTTTCTTAACGACTCAGCCGCAAGGTTGGCAGGCGCTTGAGCAGTTTGAGCTGTTTGCCAAAATCGCCGAATTTACCGGTGGGGAAGTCAGTCCCGTTGGCCTGGGAATTTTTCTGCCCGGTTTTGACTATGCCAGCGAAATTCGGCCCTGGATTGGCGATCAGGTCGCGGTCACCGTTTTACCCGACACCACCCCCCGCAGTATCTCCGCCACCGATATTGCCGGCACTACTCTAACGGTGGTGCCGGTTGCTAATCCGCAGGCGCTGCCTCCTTTTTTAGAGCGTTTGGAGACTGCTCGCGCTGACGAAGTGCCGACAAAGAGCACCTACGAGGGGGTAGCGCTATGGGTGTGGCCCACTCGCACCGAAAGCTATGACGACTATTATGAAGTGCCCGAACCGCTGCCGCTAGGAGATCATAATGCTGTCCCAGAAGCAGGCACCGCCAAGGCAGCTACTTCCCCCGTGCCTCAGCGGCTACCCGTGCCCAGTGAACCGGCAGAAGGGGACTACACCTATCAGATACCGGGCCTCGCTGTTGCTATCTCGGATGACTATTTAATATTCGCCCGTGAGCCTGCGGCGGTGAAAACGCTGATTGACTATCAGCGGCTAGGGAGGCCAACGCTGGGAGACAGTGAGCTGTTTGAGCGATCGCAATACACGGACACCCAGGGCGCGCTGGCCCGCTTCTACGCCAACCTCTCAGAAGTCGTCAAGTTCGACTTTGACGGCGGATTGTCTGGCCTTACACCGCTGCCGTTTCCGCTGCCTTTCCCCCGGCCGCTACCAGGATCGCCTGAGCGAATGCCGCAGCTGTCTTTGCCCTTAGAAACGCGATCGCTCACCGCCCGAGCCCTGCAAGGGGTGACCATTGACAGTCTGGTCTACCCGCAGGCAGAAGGCATCCGGCTCCAGGGACGACTCTACGGCAATGACCTGGTTCGCAGCATTGCCACGCCCGACCGGCCGGAGGCTGATTCGGCGCTGAGCTTCGTTCCGGCCCCGGCCTATGGGCTTAGCAGCGGCCGCAATTTGGCCGGACTGTGGCGGCAGATTGCAGCTAGGCTCGCGCTCAGTGAATTCACTCGCGAATTTTTACAGCAGGCGCGCAGCACGGTTTCGACGTTTTTAGGGCTAGATTTAGACAGTGAACTGCTGGGTTGGATGGATCAAGAAGTGGTGCTGTTCTTCTTTCCCAGTGAGGGTGGGGGCAGCTTTCTGCCCGAGTTTAATCTTGAAACGGGGATAGCCCTTCAGACCAGCGACCGGGCAACAGCGCAAAAGGCCCTGGACGCATTAGACGCTTTTATCGGCAGCAGCGCCGTGAGTCAAAACCTGAGCGTTACGATTACCGAGATCAACGGGACCCCGGCAGTCAGCTGGCAGATTCCGGCTTACCCTGGATCGGCGGAACCGCTCAGTGTCTTTTCCCACAGCTGGATCGCTGAAGATACGGTGATGCTCACTTCTGGCACCAGGGCGATGGCACAGCTGCTGAATGCACCAAACTTTCAGTCGGTAGAACGCTACCCCACCTTTCTCAACGCGACTGAGTCGCTGCCTTACCCCAATAATGGCTACTCATATCTCAACGCGGGATCTACGCTTTCTTTGATCTACAGTTTGTTTGACAGATGGCTAGAACTGTCGCCTGACGATCCGATCTTTCAGACCGTGAAGAGCTATCTGGGAACGATTCGAGGCTTTGGCAGTACCACTTCTAGTACTCAGGAATACTGGCAGCTAGATACGCTGATGAATTTGGCCCCGGCTCAGGGGGCTCCGTTGCCGCCAGCAGCGACTGACTCACCAGCAGAACCAGCGGCTGAGTAGTCGCGGCAAGTTTTCAGGAGGTGCTTTCTTTCAGCGTGGGTGGCATTTTAGCGCGTAGGCATCGCGCTAAGCTAAGCTCAATACAAGCTGACATGGGGGCGGGCGGCTAGTCTGCTGAAGGTATGGATCCGGTCGGAAAACAACTGCTGTGGAAACGCATTCGACGCAATCTGCTGTGGCTTGGGCTGCTGGCGTTCGTCTGGCTGATGTGCAGCGCTCAGGCCACGGCTGAAACCCTGAGTGAGCGGCAGCAGGCTTTTCCTAACTGGCAGAGCAAGCCAGTCGTCCAGGCTTCGGCAGGCGACCTGGCCTATCCGCCTTGGATGGCGGGCACCTGGCGGCTAACCTCGACCTTGATAGACATGGTGGCTCCCCTGGCACCGGAAATTAAGACACCCGGATTTGAAGGAAATCGGCAGTTTTTACACAAACCTATCAAGGCGGTGGTGCGATTTGTGCCGAAGGCGGAGCATTGGGGGCGCTTTCTGAGTCGGCCCCTCCCCTCAGCGCGGGATGAAGATATTCAAATCGTTTCAGACCGTGCCTTCAATGGGCTGAACTTGGCACAAGCCTATCTGGGCGAAGATGAGGTCAGGGCTGTCAAGACCGATCCAGCCGATCCCAATCGACAAATCACCTTCTTAAAGGGTGATCAGCAGCTCATTTCCACCGTGACCGGTCGCACCGTAGAAGAGCCAAATGGGGGAACGTTTGCAACCACAGAAATGTTCCAGCAGTTTTTCCGCAATTCTAGGAATGCAGACAACGTGCCGACGATATATCTCAATGAGGTCGAGAGCACGACAATTTACCGCAAGCGCGCCGATCCAAACTTTCCTATCGATGCCGATCAGATCACCGCGATTTATCTCTCACCTCAGGATCCGGACTATTTCAAGGCGAAAGATAAACCCGTCGCGCTCTATCGCTATCAGCTTTCTTTTAGCCCGCTAAATCAGCCGCGCGATGGCGGAGCCTTCCAGGGGAATCGCTAATACCGCTCACCGCCAAACGCTATCGCCGCCGACGGGGACGGTAGGGGTAGTCGCCCGGATAGTCACCAGGGGAATCGCCCGGATAATCGCCCGGATAGTCGTTGCGTGAGTCGCGGTAGGGTCTGTCGCCGTAAGGATTGTCGTAGGCAGGTCGGCCCCCTGGAGGAGTGTTGGGGGGGGCGTTGCGGTAGCCTTGATTATATTGAGGCGGCTGCTGATACCGGTCTGTTGGCGAATGGCCTAACAGGGCATTTTCGGCATGCAGCTTGAGCTGCTGAGCCATGCGTCGCAGTCCCTGCCGCTCATCCTGCCGGATGAATGGCAAAAAAACCTTGGAAAGGATGCCTGAAAACGTTTCTCGGTGAATGTAGCGCGTGCGGCCAGGAACGGTTTCTTGCAGCTCAAAGACGTGTTCGCTGCGCAGCCCCGGAATCGTCGATACCCATTTCATCAAATAAGGCGGTCGCATCATTGTAATTACAGGCTGAAACTCGGTCTCTTCGTCGCCTTCCAGCCTTTGCATTGAGAGGAATATCTCGTTGCCACGGGCGATCGCCAGGCCGGGGTCGCAGTCATAGAGGAAGG
>JBARVU010000204.1:0-3183 GCA_049646425.1 Phormidesmis sp.
GGGATGACGATAAGCCTTGAGACGATCTGATCGCTCTAAAAGTGTCACCTCGTTTTGAGCCACGCCGTCTGGAGCGAGGGTCACGCCATTTGCCACGTCATCTCGCTGCCTGCCCCTAAAGGCACGACGCCAGTTTCAGTGGAAGGCACTTCATCAGGGATACGCCAGCTCGTTTTGGTCAAAGTAATCTGTTCGGTATTGCGGGGGAGCTGATAGAAATCTGGCCCATAGAAGCTCGCAAAGGCTTCGAGCCTATCTAGCGCATCAGCCCTCTCAAACACTTCTGCATACAGCTCCATCGCATGTAGCGCTGAAAAGCAGCCCGCGCAGCCACAGGAAGTCTCTTTGCTATCGCGGGTATGAGGGGCACTATCCGTTCCCAGGAAAAACTTAGGATTGCCGGAGGTTGCTGCCTGCACCAGTGCCTGACGATGCTGCTCACGTTTCAAAATGGGCAGGCAATAAAAGTGAGGACGAATTCCCCCTGTAAACAACGCATTGCGGTTAAACAACAGATGTTGCGGCGTAATCGTGGCGGCGATGCTGTCGTTGTCTAGCACAAACGCCACAGCATCTGATGTGGTGATGTGTTCCATCACCACTCTCAGGTTAGGAAATCGTCGTCTGAGCGGGATTAGCTGCTGCTCGATAAAGACTTTCTCGCGATCAAATATATCAACCGCCTGATTGGTTACTTCTCCGTGCATCAACAGGGGCAACCCTACCTGCTGCATCGCTGCTAAGACCGCATCGCATTTACGAATATCTGTCACGCCGAATTCTGAATTAGTCGTTGCCCCGGCTGGGTAGTATTTCACGGCTTTGACAAACCCAGATGCCTTGGCTGCGATGATGTCGTCTGGGCTGGTGTTGTCTGTGAGGTAGAGCGTCATCAGGGGCTCAAACTGTTGGCCGGGTGGAATGGCTGCTAGGATGCGATCTCGATAGGCCGCCGCATCTGCTACAGATCGCACGGGCGGCTTCAAGTTTGGCATCACAATGGCCCGCGCAAACTGACGCACCGTATGCGGCAAAACAGCTTGCAGCGCTGCGCCGTCACGTAAGTGCAGATGCCAATCGTCGGGCCTGGTCAGGGTGAGTTTTTGCATCTCCCCATCATAAAACGAATAGATGTGCTATCCACTTTGCGGTGCGGGCTCGCCAGGAAGGTTTGGGTGTAGTCTGGGATTGTAGCCAGGGGCGAGCGTCGCAGGCGGCTTTGGCTTCTCTGCCAATGTTGATGGATTCTTCGTCGGAGAAGATGGTTTCTGGGGCGTAGGAGGGGGTGGTATTGGAGGCGATTACAGGCAAAACGCATCCAGCCGCGCCAGTCATACTCCCACATACGCACGGTCTTGTCCTCACCGCCACTAAAGATTCTTTGGCCATCGGGGCTTGATCGCCACAGATGCAAAATCACACCCACTTCGGGCTCATGGCAACTTTTGGTGAAGCCCAAGCAGCAGAGCAAAATAGGGATTGATAAATTAGCGAATCAATCCCATGGAACTCCTACAGCATCTACTCCCTGGTGAATCAGCCCTGAGCTTGAAAAGTTGGGAATCGGATACCATCGGTAAGCAATTTATTTTGAGAGTCGGCTCGACTCAGGCAATCGCCCATTGGCCGCTGTGCAACTATCCTATGTACCTGATTGACTGACAAAAGTCTGTTCATTCAGGATAGGCAAGGGTCTGAGCGGTAAACTCTAGAGAAAAGCGGTCGCTGAGGTAGCTGAGGTATTTGAGAGAAGGCACCACCGGGTCAGACTAAAACCTGCCCAGGAAGCGCACTTGAGAAATGAGGTGACAAGGCTCAACCAAAGCCTGCCGAATCCAATCCCAGCCAATTCGGAAGAAGCTATTGCCGCAATTTTTGGCATGAGGACGTGTCAAATTTCTACTGCCAGCTTACCCGAAGCATCGGCTATGCCTCACGCCTCTACTCACTAAGCCTGACTACTACCTGTCCATAGAACTCAGCCTGCCTTAGGTCCCACTGTTCCTGCCCGAGGAGCAGTCCGAGGAAGAGCGCCCCAGGCGAGAGCTTGGTGGCTTTGTGCAGCTCTGCAAAGGAAGCGCTACCCCCGCTATCTGCCAGCGCCAGAGAGATCCTGCCAATCCAGTCCTTAGGATTTTCCAGGTGAGCGACACTGAGCACGTCTTCGGCCTCCTGCACGGCCATCTGGACGGCTTCGATCACGGTTTTCTCATCGGGTGGCTTGGGCTTCCGGCCCCTTTTCTTTCCTGGCAGGGGGGGCAGTTCAGTGACCAAAGAGTCCGTCGAGAAGTAGAAGGTATCCTTCTCGCCGGTCAGCTCATCGAGCCAGTCTTTATCGAGCGGTGGCTCCCGTTCGTAGGCTTCAATTTTCTCGAATACTTCTTCAGCGCGGTCGCAATATGCCTGAGCATCTTTTTCGATCAGCTGCCCGGCGATTCTGAAGAGCTCAGGAAAGAAGGCATCGGTGCCGTGGATCTGCCCCTTGGCGGTCGCGATCGCGGTGCCGTGCTGGCGAAACTCGATTGCTTTCTGAAGTGCGGCCTGGTGCTGCTGTTGAGAGAGGCGATTGCTATGAGGACTCGTCATCATCTCCCCCTTGCTTCAGGCAGAGGGGGCAGAGCTTCGCCGGTTGCCTGCCCTTGCTGACGGGTAGCTCGGCGCCAAACTGCGCATTCAGCAGCCCGAGTACGTTTTTTATATGGCTTCTGAGCTGGGACTGTGGCACGCCTTTGAGGTGGATGGCTTTGACATGAGCGATCGCCTTACCTTCATCAACGACCGAAAACTCGACGGCATGAATAGGGCCGTCAGCTCTATCGCGATAAAAGGTCATGATTACCTCAGGCGTTGGCTGGTGGCCGTAGAGAGGGATATCGAGCGTCTCTACTCTTTGACTGCGCTGCTGGGTTCTTTTCTTAGCGAGGTTAGTGGGCCGATGCTTGTAATAGGAGCGCTTGGCACGGCAAGTTTTGCTGCTCCAGCAAGGCTGCGCTTTAGCGAAATCAATAGATTGCGCTGCGCAGTGCTGACACTGACGGTTTTTGGCGCGGGGCATAGCAGGGCAGACTAAACGTAGTCTGACTTTAGTCTGACAACGCCTTCAAGATAGCAAATATAGGTTGGGGCTGACTTCACTGCCACGGACTGAGCGGCACAGGGGCGGCACTCGGGGCTCTAGCTACG
>JBARVU010000205.1:0-4310 GCA_049646425.1 Phormidesmis sp.
GGGTCATCGGCCTTTAACTTACATAAAGTTAAGACCTGTTGAAATATTCAATCAGTCAGCTGTCTGCTGAATACCAAAGCCTAGCAAAATTTTTAACAATAGCTCCAACGGAACTGTGGCGATGAGCTAGCGGCGATTTTCGCGGGGCTTGGCCTTATTGACTCGAAGGTCACGACCCATCCACTCGGCGCCGTCTAGCGCCTCAATGGCAGCTTGCTCTTCGTCGTCGCTGCCAAGGTCGACGAAGGCAAAACCTCGGACGCGACCAGTCTCGCGGTCTGTCGGCAAAGTGACGCGTTTGACGGTGCCGTACTCGGCGAAGACGCTGTTCAAGTCAGCCTCTGTTACGTCATAGGAAAGATTCCCTACATAAACGCCCATAAATAGTCTCCAGAAATTAAAACAGGGTATTGAGAATGATATGTCGGACGGAAGCCTGTAAAAATCAAGGGAAACCCTTTGAACACAGAAAAGCAAACCTGTAACCGATATCGAGTTCTTCACTCCTTATCTTATAGCGGATTTGGGGATAGAGCACGATTGATTAAAAAATAATCGTCACGATTTGTAGATGCCTACTGATTGCGAACTTATCGCAAGGACATAATCACCACCCCGCTGACCATGATTGCCGCCCCGAACAGCCGCTGCTGAAGCCCTTTTTCGCCAAAGAAAAAATGGCCGAACAGGACTGATAGCAGGGCACTCATTCGCTTTACGGCGATCACCTGAGCGACCGGCGCGGTGGTCAGCGCCACCATTTGGAAAGTGATGGCGATCGCATTGAACCCGCCGGTAATTCCCAATAGCTGCCACTGCTCGATCAGCGGCGTTAGCCCGGAGCGCAGTACGAAGGGCAGCATGCCGCCGGCAATCACGGTAAACAGGGAAATCGCCCAGAAGAGAGGCGAGGAATTCACCACGCCAATCTTGTCAAAGTTGGAGGTAATGCTCCAGATGAAGGCAACGCACAGCATGAGGCGGCTGCCGGGGTTGCGGAGCATGGCGAGGAGGGGAGTGAGGAAAGGGGGGATGGAGGCGGGAGGGATGGGGGAGTGGGGGCGTAGGGGTGAGGGAGTGAGGGGGGGCAGGGGTGAAGCCGGGCGTAAGTTCAGGACGTATGAGCCGACGACTAGGAAGATAACGCCTATGCCGTCGGCGCCGGTTGGCCATTCCTGTACGATCAGGGGTGAGGTGGCCAGCAAAAACAGCGGTGTTAGCGTTACCAGGGGGACTGTCAAAGATAGGTCCGCTAGCTTTAGCGCCCGTACGTAGAGTGTGAACGCTAGAATGTTCAGACTGCCGCCAATTAGCAGCGCGCCCCAAAAACCGGGCTGGATCGTGGGCACACCTGTTACCCAGATCACTGGCAGCATCAGCACGACGCCGACAGCCATGAAGCTAAAGAGTACTGAGTACTCATCCAGACTTTTGAGGCTTTGCTTCCCTGTGGCATCTTTGCAGGCTTCAAAAAAAGCGGTCAGCGAGGCAAAAAATAGCCACATACATATTTGTAAATTTCGGACAAAAAGTTCAGAGATTGAAGATTACAGACAGCGCCATGCCCGCTAGCAGCACAAAGCCAACCGTGACGTTCTGCCGGAAGATATAGCCGTAAACTTTTGGCGACTGCGGACGGCGGGCGAGCTGACGGTACTGACGATACCAGAAGATAGCCGCCACTATCAGCGACAGCCAATACAGAATTCCTAACAGCATGACTACGCCCAACCAGGCCAACATCAGCGTTGCTCCCGCAAAAAAGAGCCCTACTGCCTGAGGTGCGCGTCGCCCGAAGAAGAGGGCGCTGGAGTTGATCCCCAGCTTGCGGTCAAAGTCGCGGTCAGGGATGGCATATACCGTATCGAAGCCCAGCGTCCAGAGTACCGTCGCTGCCCAGAGTAGCCAGGTCGCAAACTCCAGAGTGCCGGTCACCGCGCTCCAGCAAATCAGGACGGCAAATCCCCAGGCAAGCGAAAGCACCAGCTGAGGCACAGGGAAAACTCGCTTGGCCAAAGGATAGAGAACGATTACCGGAACCGCTGCTACGCACAGCCAAAAGCTCAGCGGCTGGAGGTAGAGAGAAATCCCCCAGGCACAAAATAAAGCGACCAGCGCCACCCCAATCCCCACTTTGACAGACAGCGCTTTCGCCGCCAGCGGTCGGTTGCGGGTGCGCTCAACCTGAGTATCGATATTGCGATCCCACAGATCGTTCACCACGCAGCCCCCCGCACTGGTTGCCAGCGTCCCGAGCACAATCACCCCCAGCAGCGGCAGCGCCGGCAGTCCTCTCGCCGCCAAAAATGCGGCCCACAGGGCAGGCACCATTAAGATTAGCCGGCCAGCGGGCTTGTCCCAGCGCAGTAGGCGCACGATAGTCATCCAGGTCGGTTCGGCAGATGAGCCGTTTGAAGGGGGTTTCATAAGGGTTGAACTGTTTCCGAACGGAAAAGGGAAAGAGACTTTTCAATCCCAAACATCTTTCACCATACTTTAGTTTTTTTGCCCTGACCGATAGAATCTTCGCCCCTGTTCGTCTAGCCGAATCGATAGGACTTATCGCTTCTCATACATTTATTTTGGTTTTATTCACCAAATCAAATCATCGGTTAAATAAATTCTTATCTCATGACAATTTTATTCGATGATTTTACCGGGCGGGGCAGTAAAGTCCTTGCAAGTTCTACGATATGGCTGCTTTCAAATAGCTGAAGTTACATTTACCGTTGGTTAATTTAACGAAAATTGGCAGTAGGTTGGCAGTAAACCGATGACATTCTTAGCTAGGTTATGGTTAAAATGACCATAAGTCGTCGAAACTAGCGTTTGCGCTACTCAAGCTTATGGTTTCAATAGGGAAGGGGTCTGATCAGACAACCGCTGTGTCAGCGCAGTCATGGACACCGGAATCTTGGTCGGCAGAGCCGCTTTTTGTAACGGAGGCAGACTGCGGCTGGGTGACGGACTTGTACCAGCTCACGATGTCGGCCTGCTATGTAGGAGAAGCGCTGTATCAAAAGCCGGCTAGCTTTGAGCTGTTTACCCGCAAGCTGCCAAAGGGCTATGGCTACTTAATTGCCATGGGGTTGGAGCAGGCATTGGAATACCTAGAAAGCTTGAGCTTTAGTCCGGCCCAAATTTTACAGTTACAGAAGACGGGGATTTTCGACAATGTGCCCAATAGCTTTTGGGGATTGCTAGAAGCGTTTCGCTTTTCGGGGGAAGTGTGGGCCGTACCGGAGGGAACGCCGGTATTTGCCGATGAGCCCCTGCTGCGGATAGAAGCCCCGCTGTGGCAGGCTCAGATCGTGGAGACCTACTTGTTAAACACTCTGAACTATCAGACGCTGATTGCAACACGGGCGGCGCGGGTGAGGCAGGCAGCAGGGCCAGCGGCAAAGCTGTATGAATTTGGGACGCGGCGAGCCTTTAGTCCGCAGGCTTCGCTGTGGGCAGCGCGGGCGGCGATCGCCGGTGGCTTAGACGCCACTTCCAACGTTCTAGCCGCGCTCAAGCTCGGGCGTGAACCTGTCGGCACCATGGCCCATGCGCTGGTGATGGCCATTTCAGCGGTAGCGGGCAGTGAAGACGACGGGTTTAAAGCCTTTCATCGCTACTTTCCAGGCGCATCGCTGCTGATCGACACCTACGATACGGTGGCAGCGGCCCAGCGCTTGGCTGAGAAGGTAGCAGCAGGCATGTCTCTGGAGGGCGTGCGGATTGATTCGGGAGACCTGGCAGCGGTTTCCCAGGTCGTGCGATCGCACCTACCCAAAACACCGATTTTTGCCAGCGGCGATCTCGACGAATACGCCATTGCCGCCCTACGCCAAGCACAAGCCTGCATCGATGGCTACGGCCTGGGCACCAAGCTAGTCACAGGAGCACCCGTTAACGGCGTGTACAAGCTAGTCGAAATAGACGGTACTGCTGTGATGAAGGAGTCTAGCGGCAAGGCCACCTATCCGGGACGCAAGCAGGTGTTTCGGTGCTCGGCAGGCGGAGAAGTGGTGAGCGATCGCCTGGCCCTGGCGCTAGAAGGCTCCCTACCCGAAGAAGAACCGCTGCTTCAGCGCGTTATGCACGATGGTGTCAGACTATCTCCCCCCGCTAGTCTCGACCACATCGCCGAGAAAACAGCCGCTGCCGTCAGTGCCCTACCCCTGTCAGTCCGCCAGCTACAAGACCCACAGCCCCTACCTGTTAGCATCTCCGATAGCCTGGAGCAGCTCACAGAGCGCACCCGCCAAAAAGCCCCGTCAGCCCAGTGAGCTGTTGCCCCCCATCTCCCATCCCCTACTCACCCC
>JBARVU010000206.1:0-3599 GCA_049646425.1 Phormidesmis sp.
GTTGGTCTGGGGCAATGAGTTCGATTGCCCGGTCGAGGAGGATGAGCAACTGCTCTGTCTCCAAGTCTTGACGAATGGATTGACGTAGCCTGTCAATATCAACTGGCATCCTGCTACCCGCTGTGAGTGATTCCGAGCAATGCCCTATTGTCAGGCACGGAAGCCGAGATTGGCAAAACGACGACAGGCCGTTAACGAAATAGATAGGGTTCTAGCCTACTCGCAGCGATCGCCCTATACAGACAGCCTCAGTCACAGCCTGTAAGACCTTTCACTCAGTTACAGCCTTTGAGCAGCGCGATCGCAGAGAAAAGGGCACCCAGCGAATGAAGCTTAAAACTCTCAAGAAGTCATCGGGTACCCAAACTCGATCAGCCAAAGCACTGAGCAATGCATGACTGCTCAGCACTCTGACAAATAACGGGTTCAACGGTTCGCTTTAACCGCTAGATAAACCGCTGAAATGGTGGCGGCTAGCGAAGGGCTGACTTGGCGCGAGCGTCTAAACCAGCTAACCGAGCCGCTTGGATGTCACCCACAGCCTTAGTCTGATTATCGAGATGCTCTAGGCGAGTCGATTGGATGTCATTAACCGCTTTCGTCTGATTGTTCAGAAACTCCAGGCGCGTGGCTTGAATGTCCTCTACAGCTTTGCTCTGATTGTCCAGAAATTCTAAGCGCGTGGCCTGGACGTTCTTAACGGCCTTGCTCTGACTGTCGAGGAAGTCGAGGCGAGCAGACTGAATGCCCTTGATTGATTTGCTCTGATTGTCGAGATGCTCTAAACGAGTCGCTTGAATGTTCAGGGTGGCTTTGGACTCAGCAGCATTAGCGACGGGGGCGATAGCCACAGTAGCAGCAGTCAATAGTAGGGCGGCGAAGAATTGGTTTTTCATATGTCTGGCTCCTTGGGAGTGCAATGGGTGGGCTTCATTGATCCAAGAATGCCATCGGCACTGAGCCCCCTGCTGAGGGTCAATTAAGGACTTGCTGAGTTTGGCTGAGCGCTCGCCGTGAATTGCTCACAGGGTCTGCTCAGCCTCTCCTCATCAAAACGGCGATCGCTGCTTCCATCACCTGGGAATTTGAAGAAGAGGCGCAGCTAGTGAACAATGGTAAATCTCTCACCATCGTTCAAAATCAGTCTGTGGTACCCGGTGCGGTAGCCAGTCAGCCCAAGCTAATGCTGAAGTACGTGTTCAAGGATGCTAAAGGCGCATCGCCGATGAACCGCAAAGTCCATGGGATCGTCGAACCCGAACCCACCTCCGGGCGCTGGCATGGGCGGGTGCTCTGTGGCGAGAAGCCTAAAGCCGGTAGCTGGGGCTGGCTCACCTGTGACCGCTCTGAGCTGAGCTGTCCCAAGTGCTCCGTTAAGCTGAAGGTAATCAACTCTGAGTAGAGTGCAGGTGTGGAGGGCTCCGCATCAGTCAGTCAGAGGGGTTGACGGCGTTTGTGGCCTCTATGGAGACAAAAAAGAAGGGGATAGCTCCCCTCCGCATCGGCTTGTTTGTAGTCCACAGCCTCCATACAGCTTAGGGGGTAAGCGCGGCAAAAAATGCGGGAAACCTTGAAAACTCGTTGAGTGGGACAAATGATTCCATAAGGGTTTCATGCTGAATGCTGCCCCTGACTACAGGGTGCGATCACCAGTCATAGAATTTGGAAGGTACACTTTTGGACGGGGGTGCACCAATTTCCGGGATTTCCCGCAGTTTTTGGTACCCTCTCAGAAGCGAGATCGGTTACCGAAGCGCAAAAGGTTAGAGATCGCGCGGCCTCATTTGGAGGAAACTTACGAAAAGTACGGCGGCTCTTCTGCTTTAGATGCCGTGCTCAAGGAAGATGCTGCGCTGCGATTTGCAAGGATTCAATCGGATGGGCCTTTTGCCGGTGAGCTAGCGATTGCAATTGTAGATTTGGTTGAAGAGGTCGCTGAGTTGAGAAATCTGGCCAGATTCTGAACAGAAAAGATATTTCCATCAGTTGCTCTACGCGGCCAGCAATCAAGTTGCATGTTTCACAACCTCAAGCGAATTTTTCTCGGATGGCTGTTTCGCTCAGTCCAAATTGTTCTAACGAATAGCTGTGAATACCATGCTTGCTCTGGGGATTGTCTGCTAGCCATTGCTCCATTTTGCTCACAGCTTCGGGTTGCAGCTGCTCGCCAAAAAACTGGTAAATGTGATGCACTGTTTTCAAAGGATCTTTGGTTAGATCGCTATAGTCTATGTCACAAACTGGGATAGAGGCGTACTTTTGACGAAACCGTCGCCCTTGCCGGTGAGAATAGGCTGTTATATCTAGCAAGTCTTGGCCGATCAGGTTCAGATCAGGAGCTTCCACAAAGATACTTCTAAACATTGCTGTCAAACTACAGATGGATGGAACGACCACACAAGGATCTCGATGTGTTTGAATGATGCAAGCATCTGGAAACACGCTTGATAAAGCATCCAGATTGCGTAAGTGGCAGGGTGCTTTTAAGAGCCATCGCCCAGGCCATCGCCAGCTCAATAGCTGCAATTGCTGCCGGTAATATTGATAGGAAGCACGCATATCTTGTGCGCGCAGCCAGGTTTCGTAGGTCGGGACATGAGCCCGGAGGTCGAATAAAAAATTAGTAAAGGCATGTTCTAGGAGTTGGTTGCCCTCTTCTGGCAGTTGGGCCTCTATCAGATGAGCTGTCGAAAGGCTTGGGGCAATGGTTTTGTACTGCCGGGCGAGGACTTGAGTCTTTTGGAGCCGAGGATCTGTGGCGGCGCTGATTGGGTCCGGCGGTGGGCAAGGCTGCAACAATTCCCAAAGACGCAGCCATCGAAACTGAGGATCTTGAGCGAGTAATCTATGCAGGAAGGTCGTTCCAGTTCTAGGTAAGCCTGTAATCACTAAGGGCCGATGGATGGGAACCTCTAGAATCTCGGGGTGCTGCTTGAGAGTCGCTTGGATTTGGAGTCGATTCACTAGCAGGTCTGTGACGTAGTCTCGCATCAGCCATCGCCCTGTTAGGCTGAGATTACCTTCTTGATGAAGGGAGATGAGTAGCGTTTGTAAGCCAAGGCGAAAGGATTCACTGCCCCAATCGCATCGCTGGGCTTTCTTTTGAGCATTTTCTATCAGAGATTCTTCTGAGAGGGAGATAAGAGAAATGCCGATTTGCTGAAGCTGCCTATCGCTCCAGTTGATCCATTGCACCCATTTGGGGCTCTGATTCTTGTCTAGAGTAGAACCGAAGGAATGCCGTATCATTGTGGACACCGTTGGTAACTGGGGCGAAGTCATACAAGAATTGTATGAGCCAGACGTCTCTGGTCAGCAGTTCTAAGCACGGGCTCCATTAAGATAGGACGCGAGTACTATCTCTAGTCTGGCGTTCAAGCCATGGGCGAGCAACCAGCTGAATACCTGCAAGGCGTCGTAGACCGACTGACGTTTCATTCGACGGAGTCTGGCTACACCGTGGCCCGGTTCAAAGTGCCGCGTACTCCAGAGCCTGTGACCGTCACTGGTAGCTTCGCCAATATCCAGCCGGGGCAGACGCTGCACCTCACCGGGCAGTGGCGCAACCATCCCAAGTACGGCGAGCAGTTCCAGGTCTT
>JBARVU010000207.1:0-16699 GCA_049646425.1 Phormidesmis sp.
GCTGCTGTCAATCCAGTAGCCTGTCAGCAGCAGCGCAATTCCTACAAGCGGTACAATGCCCCGATCAACAAGCTGAGTCGTCGTCGCGAGCTGCCAGGCACGGTTGCCGAACTCGGGCGGAAATAGCAGCGTGATAAAGTCGATCAGGGCAGCCAGAATCGTGATAGCCCCAACCAGCTTCAGAGAAGTCGCCGCCAGGGGCGATGGCAGGGTTGCTTTAGGCGGAGAGGTTGTCATAAGAATTTAGCAACATAACTTGATACACCATTTTGCCCAGGGGTGTGGTCAAAATCCGTACGTTTTCAACAGAATAAATCAAAGTTGATTAAATAGCGAACCGGCTTTGTGCCAGTAGGGCTCAGTGAACGGGGGAACCTTACTCATCGACCTCGGGTCGGTGACTGTAGCCCACGTTGATCTGGCTTTTGCTTTCGTAGAGCCAGTTGAGTTTTTTAGGATCTAGCTGGGTGTGGTACATCAGCTTGAGTAGCTGGTTGAGTAGGGCCTGCCGGTAAATGCCGCGATCGCGAAACCGCCGTGCGGAGGTGACGATTTTGCCGGAGGCGATCACGGGCTTACCCCACTGAGCGAGGGCCAAGCTCAGTGCCGTATCTTCAAAAATATCCATATCGGGCACACCGCCGATGCTGATGAGCAGCTGTCGCCGCACAAAAATGCAGTGATCTAAGTACAGAATGCGCTGGCGCTGCGATCGCTGCGTAGTCGAATACCAGGAGGTAAACCGCAGCAGCCAGTGATCTATGTCGAAACTATGAGCAAACCCGCCCCATATAGCGCCAGGGCCATCAGGGCTGTCCGTTAGCACTGATTTAGCTTGGATCAGCGCATTTCCGGCGGGCAGCAGGGTTGCCGGATGGTGTAACAAAACCCACTCGCCGACGCTAGCTTTAATACCTGCATTCAGCCGTTGAGCCCGATTGCTCGCCGCTGTCTCGACGATTTCAACCGCAGGAAACTGCTGGATGATTGCCAGCGTATCGTCTGTACTCGGGCTGACCGCAGCGATTATCTGCTTTTCTCCAGTTTGCTGGGATAGGTTTTCGAGTATTTTAGGCAGGTAACCATGTCGAGATTCATTAAAACAAGGCAGAACGACAGAAAACATAGGTAAGAGGATGTTTGAAAAGTGGCTTTCGCTACCCCATGAACGTCTATTTGCTCAAATCAAATCGAGCGAAAGCCGCCAAACCTGGTTTAACCTATTTGAAATCAGTAATCCACTTTAGACTTTTCAAAAATCCTCTAAGGTCTACAGAGCTACCGACGATAATTTTAGCGGTCTCTTTGTCTGCCCTCAGCCCTGTCCCAGGGTGGGCGCAGCGTGTTTATCCGCTAGCTAAGCTGTCCCTTAACGAGTCTAGGAGTTTCTTCTGATGTCCCCCACCGTCGAGATTTTGCCTGATCAAGCTGCGCTCATTGACCGCGCTCACCGGCTTACCGTCGATAGCATTAAAGCGGCGATCGCCGCCCGAGGCCGTGCCACCCTAGCCCTCTCCGGCGGCAGTACCCCAAAACCGCTATACGCCTCAATGGTAGGAGCCGAGCTGCCCTGGGACAAAATCTACATCTTTTGGGGTGACGAGCGCTATGTGCCACATAACCACGAAAAAAGCAACGTCCGCATGGTTCGAGAAACCTGGCTCAACCACGTGCCAATTCCAGCCGAAAACGTTTTCCCGATGCCCACCAGCGCCGATGACCCGGCGACCGATGCGGCCAAATACGAAGAGACGCTAAAGGAATTCTTTCAGTCTCAGCCCGGTGAATTTCCCGCTTTAGACTTTGTGCTGCAGGGTATGGGAGACGACGGCCATACGGCGTCGCTATTTCCGCATACGCAAGCATTAGAGGTGTGCGACCACCTAGTCACTGTGGGCAATCACGACGGTGAACCCCGCATCAGCTTTACCATACCGCTCATCAATCAGGGCCATAAGGTAGTCTTCCTGGTCGCTGGCGAAAACAAGCAAAAGGCCCTCTCCCAGGTGTTTTCCGCCGACGCTGATCCCCGTACCTATCCCAGCAAATTTATCCAGGGTGGCAGTGACTGTCACTGGCTCCTCGACGCTGCGGCAGGCGCTGGCGTGCCTGGCCAGTTTAAGTAAAGGGGCAGGGGCTTGTCCTGGCAGCGACGGGAGCGCTTTGGCCTTATAGAGATACCGACTAATTGCTCAAACCTTCCTCTTAACCGGCGGATCTCTCGACCGGCAGAACGTCCGCTTGAGAATTCTCATTACCCGATGTCGAGGATTTACGTTAAATTTAGTAAAGATAAAGTCTCATAAAACTTGCGATTGTCTAGCATTCTGCCGGCAACCAGGTCACGAGCACCGCCCCTATTGCCTTAGCGATACGGCGCGGTTGATTAGATAACAATAGAGGCCACCGAGTCATGAAATTTTCTTGGAGAACTGCCCTACTGTGGACACTGCCCCTGCTTGTGGTTGGATTTTTCCTTTGGCAGGGTTCCGTCGGTAGCGTAGATCCCGTCGACACAGGCCGTAATACTGCGAGTACCAGCATGACTTACGGTCGCTTTTTGGACTACTTAGATGCGGGTCGAGTGACCTCCGTCGATTTTTATGACAGTGGCCGTACCGCTATTGTCGAAGCCGTTGACCCTCAGATTGACAATAAGGTGCAGCGCTGGCGAGTGGATCTGCCGGGGAATGCCCCTGAGCTGGTCGAGCGCTTACGAACCTCTGACATCAGTCTGGATTCTCACCGGCCTCGTAACGATGGCGCAATCATTGGCATTCTAGGAAATCTGCTGTTTCCAGTGCTGTTGATTGGCGGGCTTTTCTTTTTGTTCCGTCGCTCCAATGGCGGTGCGGGAGGTCCCGGTCAGGCGATGAACTTTGGCAAGTCCAAAGCCCGGTTCATGATGGAAGCGAATACGGGCGTCATGTTTGACGACGTCGCAGGGATTGAGGCAGCCAAGGAAGAACTGCAGGAAGTGGTCACTTTCCTGAAGAAGCCTGAGCGCTTTACTGCAATTGGCGCTCGCATTCCTAAAGGCGTCCTACTGGTAGGGCCGCCGGGAACGGGTAAGACGCTTTTGGCCAAGGCGATTGCTGGAGAGGCGGGCACCCCTTTCTTTTCTATCTCCGGTTCAGAGTTTGTCGAAATGTTTGTGGGTGTAGGTGCCTCTCGCGTTCGCGACCTGTTCAAGAAAGCCAAAGAAAGTGCGCCCTGCATCATCTTTATCGACGAAATTGATGCGGTTGGTCGCTCGCGCGGGGCCGGCATTGGCGGCGGTAATGATGAGCGTGAGCAAACGCTCAACCAGCTCCTGACTGAAATGGACGGCTTTGAAGGCAATACCGGTGTGATCGTGATTGCCGCGACTAACCGCGCTGATGTGCTCGATTCGGCGCTGCTGCGGCCTGGTCGCTTTGATCGTCAGGTTTCAGTCGATCCGCCTGATATTAAAGGTCGCCGCGAAGTGTTGGAAGTGCATGCTCGCAACAAGAAAGTAGCTGACGATATCTCTTTGGATGCGATCGCCCGTCGCACCCCCGGATTTACCGGCGCTGACCTGGCCAACCTGCTCAACGAAGCTGCGATTCTCACCGCTCGTCGCCGCAAAGAAGCTGTCACCATGCTGGAAATTGACGATGCGATTGATCGAGTGGTTGCCGGAATGGAGGGGACTCCGCTCACCGACGGTAAGAGCAAGCGCCTGATCGCCTATCACGAGGTGGGTCACGCCATCATTGCAACCATGATCAAAGCGCATGACCCCCTGCAAAAAGTTACCCTCATTCCTCGCGGACAGGCTCAGGGTCTGACCTGGTTTACACCGAGCGAAGACCAGATGCTGATTTCCCGGGCTCAGCTCAAAGCCCGTATCTGCGGCGCACTAGGTGGCCGGGCGGCAGAAGATGTGATCTTTGGCGATGCGGAAATCACAACGGGTGCCGGTAATGACTTGCAGCAAGTGACGAACATGGCCCGCCAGATGGTCACAAAGTTTGGCATGTCTGAAGATCTCGGGCAGCTAGCGCTAGAGAGCGAACAAGGCGAGGTATTCCTGGGCGGAAACTGGGGCGGTCGCTCTGAGTATTCCGAGGAAATCGCTTCCCGAATTGATGCCGCTGTGCGAGGAATCGTGCAGAAGTGCTACGAAGACAGCTGCAATATCATTCGCGAAAACCGCAATGTGATTGATCGCGTCGTCGATCTGCTGATTGAGAAAGAATCCATTACAGGCGATGAGTTCCGCGAGATCGTGGGCGAATATACCACGGTGCCTGACAAAGAGCGCTTTGTCCCCCAGCTGTAGGGAATCGACGGTTTAGCTCGTTAGCTATTGTGAAGTAACCATTAGGTATTAAGGATTTGTCGGTTGCTCGGCGAATCCTTTTTGCTTTTGGTGCGATCGCTGACGGAAAATGTTTCTCTTTTGTAACATTTATATTTAAGCTGAGAAAGCCGTTCACAAATGCCCTATGCCTACCCTCTACATCGCAGTCACAAACCACGGTTTTGGCCATGCGACCCGCGCTGCTTCGGTGGCGACAGAAATCCGACGGCAGTGTCAGGGGGTGGGGCTGCCGCTAGATCTAATCGTGGCGACCAAGGCACCCAAATGGCTGTTAGATAGCTATTTGGACGGCGACTATTGCCTGCGTCCGGTCAGCTTTGATGTGGGCGTATTGCAAAGCGATAGCCTGACGATGGATAAGCCTGCTACGCTGCGTGAGATGCAAGCGATTCGTCAGCGGCAGGAAGAACTCATCGCGGCGGAATCGGCTTTTTTGCAGGTGGCCAAGGTAGATTTGGTGCTTTCAGATATCCCGCCGTTGATGGGCAAGATTGCCCAGGCGGCAGGCATCCCTTGCTGGATGATGGGTAACTTTGGCTGGGATTTTATCTACCGGCCTTGGGGCGAGGAATTCGCAGTGATCGCCGACTGGATTGGCGAATGCTTCAGCCATTGTGATCGCACCTTTCGCCTACCCTTTTACGAACCGATGACAGCGCTACCCAACATCACCGACGTTGGGCTGACCGGCGGCACACCCGCCTACAGCGAAGCTCATCTGCGTCACCTGTTAAAGCGCGATGTCCCGACTGAGCGAACGGTGCTCCTCACGTTTGGCGGGTTAGGGCTAGCGACCATTCCCTACAAATCACTGACTAATTTCCCCGACTGGCAGTTCATTACGTTTGACCAGCAGGCGCCCGATCTACCAAACCTGTATAAGGTGACCGACCGTAAAATGCGGCCGGTAGACTGGATGATTTTGTGCGATCGCATCGTCTCGAAACCGGGCTACAGCACCTTTGCCGAAGCCTGCCTGCTCGATAAAGGCATCATTACCATCACCCGCGACGACTTTGCCGAAGCGCAGATCTTAATAGACGGCATTCAGGACTACGCGCATCATCGCATTGTCGAGGCAAGCGATTTTTTCGATGGCGACTGGTCGTTTTTGACCCGCGATTTGCGGCCCCCTCAAAAAAGCGAAAAGTTAGACAAGGGCGGACGAAATGCCATAGCATCCGCCATCACCCACTATCTACAGACGCTGCATTTGCCAGACCATTAAGAACTGAAATGGATAGTCAGACATGAATACGACAGATGGCTCTAGTTCAGATGTCGTGATGCGCCTGGCAACCGCTGCCGATTTGCCCGATCTAGATACTGTAAGACAAGCCGCATTTGCCCCCGTCTTTGCCTCATTCCGCTCAATTCTGGGCGAGGAAATCTATGCTCTAGCGCAAGCGCCAGAAGATGAGGCACAGGGTCAGCTCCTGATCTCACTGTTCGCGCCGGAGTCCGGTTGGAGTGTCTATGCTGCCGAAATAGAGGATGCCGTCATCGGGTTTGTCTCGATCCAGCTAAACCTAGATGCCCGAGTCGGTGAGATTGGCCTCAATGCCGTTCACCCAAATTACGCTGGGAGAGGGGTTGGCACAACAATGTACAAGTTTGCAATAGAGAGAATGAAGGAAGCAGGTATGAAAGTTGCAACCGTGGCAACTGGCGGAGACCCAAGCCATGCGCCTGCTCGTCGAGCTTATGAAAAAGCTGGCTTCGCTGTGCAAATTCCTAGTGTGTGGCTGTGTCAACAGCTCTAACCAATGCTAAACGCATTAGCTTAGGAAGACGAGAGCGTAGCAAATGCCTTAGTAGCGTCATCGTAAGCCACGCTCTCAGTCAAGTCATCCCTTGCGAGCCTTTTTTAGACAGTAGCGACTGTGAACTTTTCGCTGATCCGCCGCATCGCTTCTTCCACATTCTCCCGGCTATTAAAGGCGGAGATTCGGAAATACCTCTCGCCTGCCGAGCCGAAGCCCGAGCCTGGAGTGCCGACGATATTGCAGGTCGTCAGCAGCCTGTCAAAAAACTCCCAGCTCGTCAGCCCATCTGGCGTTTTTACCCACACGTAGGGCGCATTGACACCGCCATAGACCTGAATGCCCGCTTCAGTGAGCTGCTCACGGATAATTCGCGCATTTTCTAAGTAGAAGCTCACCAGTTCCTGAGTCTGCTTTTGGCCCGCTTCTGAATACACAGCCTCAGCAGCCCTTTGGACAACGTAAGAGACCCCATTGAACTTTGTCGATTGGCGGCGGTTCCACAGGCTCCAGATTTCTACCTCAGAGCCGTCTTTGGCTTTGCCCTTCAACGACTTTGGCACCACCGTCAGGGCGCAGCGGGTGCCGGTAAAGCCCGCATTTTTAGAGAAAGAGCGAAACTCAATGGCACAGTCCCGCGCGCCCTCGATTTCATAAATAGAGTGAGGAATCGAGTCATCGGTAATGAAGGACTCATAGGCCGCGTCGAAGAGGATAATGGAGCCGTTAGTCCTGGCATACTCGACCCAAGCTTTCAGCTGCTCTTTCGTCATCGTTGCGCCGGTTGGGTTGTTCGGCGAGCACAGATAGATCAGGTCGACCTTCTCGACAGGGATTTGGGCGGCGAAGTCATTATCGGCGCTGATCGGCAAGTAGGTAATGCCCTCATACTTGCCCGTGTCGTCAGCCTCGCCCGTGTGCCCTGCCATCACATTCGTGTCCACGTACACCGGATAAACAGGGTCAGTCACCGCAATGCTGTTATCGTCTCCGAAGATGTCTAGGATATTGCCGCAGTCGCACTTAGAGCCATCCGAGATGAATATTTCACTGGCGTCAACGTTGCAGCCTCGGGCTTGGAAGTCCTGCTTGGCTACAGCTTCTCGCAGCCACAGGTAGCCCTGCTCGGGGCCATAGCCTCGGAAGGAGGCGCGATCGCCCATTTCCTCAACCGCCTGGATCATCGCCGTCCGGCAAGCCTCAGGCAGTGGCTCAGTCACATCCCCGATGCCTAGCTTGATCACTGGCGCATCCGGATTTGCATCGGTATACGCCTTCACCCGGCGGCCGATTTCAGGAAACAGGTAGCCCGCTTTGAGCTTGAGATAGTTGTCGTTAATGGTGATCATAGTTATTTTCGCGAGGCGGCAATCCGCTATCGATCTTATCAGGCGATCTGCGTAGATTATCCTGAAGCCAGCCCCTTGCCTATCGACTTGTTCGATATGACCTATGTCTTTGCATCAGCGCACCTGTTGGATTTTTGATATGGATGGCACCCTCACCGAAAGCCTCCACGATTTCCCGGCCATCAGCCGCGCCCTGGGACTGCCCGACACCGAGCCTATTCTAGAAGCGCTGAATCGTCTCAGCCCGGATGAAGCGGCTATTCGTCACCAGCAGCTCGCCAAGATTGAGATAGAGATTGCCTATCAGGCGACACCTCAGCCCGGTGCTCACGCGTTACTGCGTGACCTGCGGGCTCAGGGCAAGCGGATCGGTGTGTTGACGCGCAATACCAAGGCGATCGCCCACACGACTCTCACCGCCTGTGGCCTTGCCGACTTCTTCCGCCCTGGCGATATTTTGGGCCGCACCTGCTGCTTACCCAAACCTCAGCCCGACGGCATTCTCAAGCTGCTTTCCGCGTGGTCTGCGAATCCTGCCGACGCTGTTATGACCGGTGACCACAAATTTGACCTGCTCGCTGGCCGCAATGCCCAGGCTACTGCTGTTTATTTAGATCCTGCCGGTCATTTTCCCTGGCGAGCCTACGCCGACTACTCTGTCCAAAGCTTGGAAGATCTTCGCCAGCTAACTCTACTACCCGGTTCTTAGCAGCTGAGCTGGCTACTGCCCAGCCTGAGAGTGTTGAAAGCGCAGTGTATGGTGAGCCTGTGTCGGCGCCTAGACGTATCAGCGCTTGGCTAAATCTCACGAGTTACCGTGATCACAGTTTCGGTTACCTGCTCAAAGGTGTCGTCGTGGCTGATCACAAATAGCTGCTTAAACGACTTGATGCGGGCGATCGCCTCAGCCAGGCCAGCCCTTCGCGGCTTGTCCATGTTGGTCGTCGGCTCGTCAAAAAAGGCGATATCAATATCTGCCAGCACTTTTAGCAGGGCTAGTCGGACGGCCAGCGCCGCGCACATTTGCTCTCCCCCCGACAGGTTAACAAACCGGCGGGTGTGAGGCCCCTCCTGGACGGTGATTTCGTAGTCAGCGCTCCAGGTAAGAGAAACGTTGGCGCGGCCAAGCAGCTCTCGAAACAGCCGGTCTGCCTCTCTGGAAATATTTTGGACATAGCGCTCGGTGATGCGCGGACCAGCTTCTTTGTAAACTTTACGGGCATAGTTGACGAATCGCTTAATTCGCTCTCGCTGTTTAACTTCTGTTTGGGCCTCATCGCGTTTTTGAGCGATCGCCTTCAGTCCCTCAATCTGCTCAGTCAGTTCAGTGAATCGCTGTCGCTGCTGAGGCAACCCCCCTCTGAGCTGGTCGGCCTGAGAGTTGATCTCGGCGTATTGCTTATCTAATACGGTAAAGGCTGCTGGATCAAAGCTAGCTGTAAGGCGCTCTAACGGCTGATCGATTTCGGCCTTTTGAGTTTGTAGCTGGGTGAGGGCAGCAATTACTTCCTTTTTCTCTACCGTCACCGCTTCAAGCTGCTGCGCCACCTGCTGGTTTTGCAAGTAGAGCAGGTATCCCGCCTGGTGAGTTTGCTTATTTGTCTGCTGCTGTTGCATCTGTGCATCGAGCGGTGCAAATGCTTTGAGCTGAGTGGCAATCACTTCTAGCTGCCGTCGCTGGTCTGAGCAGGTCGTTTCGAGTGCCTGATACTGTTGCTGGACACCCGCTCTTTGCTGAAGACTCTTTTGTAGAAGCTGTTGTTTACCTTTGGGATTGTCCAGCGCCTTGAGCTGCGTTTCTACCTGGCTGAGCGTTTGAGTGGTTTCCGCTTCGGCAGTTAGCTGTTGGTTTAGTTTGGCCAAATCCTGCTGAATTTGCTGCTGCTGTTCAGCTAGCTGAGCGCGCTTGTCCTGCTGCGACCGGGCACCCATCATCTCTGCCTTCTGAGCATAGGCGCGCTGAAGCTGATTTTGCAGGTCTCGCCGCTGCTGACGAAGCTGGTCTTTGTCGGTTTGGCCGCTCAGGTCGCCCAGAATGCTGCTGATACCCGCCAGGGTGGTTTGCGATAGGGCTGCGCCATTGGCGAGAGCCGCTTTGATCGGGGTGATCGCTGCCTCACTCAGATCAGATTCGCTGGCCCAGCGCTCTACCTGAGCGATCGCCGCTGCCACCTGCTGCTGATAGTCTGCCTGCTGTCCTTGCCCTGTCTCATATAGCGCCGTCAGTTCGCGCTCAAACTGCTGTGCCGCTTCCACCCGGCTGAGCTGTTCTTGCAGTCGGTTTTGCTGCTCCTCCCACTGCGGAATCTGCGCGGTGCTGCTCTGGAAGGCTTCTAGTCGCTTGAGCTCCGCTTCTACCTGGACAAGTTCCTTAGCGGTTCCCTTCGCTTGCTTCGTCAGGTTTTGCTGCTGGAATCGAATATTGGCGTAGGCTTGGGTTTGCTGCTGCAAGCGGACTTGCTGCGCTTCAAGTTGGGTTTGAGTGGCGATCGCTTCCGCCAGATCCGTCAGTTCTTTTTCAGCGGCAGTAAACTGCTCCAGTCTGGCTTCCAATCGGGAGAGATTGGCTTGACTTTTAGCCAGTGCTTGCTGAGCCTGCTGCTGCTGCTCCACTACTTGCTGTCGCCGTTGCCCGACTTCGCTGAGTGCTTTGATTTCAGCTTCGGCAGCCAAAAATGACTCATAAGCCAGCTTCTGAACCTGACAAATCTCTGCGGCCTGCTGCGCTTTTGCTAGGGCTGCTTCAACCCGCGCTTGAGCCTCCTGCTGCGCTTCAATTTTGCCGCTGACTGTCTGCTGCTGAGTGCGCATAGCCTGTACCTGCTCAGCCTGAGCAATCAGCACCTGCCTTTGCAGCGCCATCTGCTGACTCTGCTGCTCTAGCGCAGCAAGCCGATGCTCTGCTTGAGAAATTTCCGCCTTTAGCTGTTGATAGCGTACCTGCAAGTCATCCCAGCTTTGCAGCGATTCTTCGTACTGCTCGGCCAGGTCTTTAAGACGCTGTACCTGCGCCTCACTGTACTTTCTCAAGGCGTTGCTTTGCCGATAGGTTTCGCGGTATTCCTCTACCTTGAGAACCGTGTCGAAGATAGGCTTGCGCTTTTCAGTCGGCAGTAAAAAGTCGACAGTGAAGGTGCCTTGAGGAACCCCAATCGTATTCGCAAAAAGTTGAGAAAGATCAGTGCCTGGGGCGACGCCGAGATGCTGCCTCAGCCAGGGCAATACTTCATCTTTAGTGCGAGTGTAGGGCAGTCGTTCGTTCAGCTGCGGGTCGAAGAGAAGATAGCCCTGAGTGGTGGAACGCTGTACTTCGTAAGTCCGACTGTCGCGGCTGGAGATAAAAGCAACTCTGGCCTGGGCACTGCTGGCCCCGTTGCGAATGAGATCTTCTTTTTTGTAGCTGCCCTGGTAGTTAAAGAGAACCCAGGCGATCGCCTCTAAAATACTGGTTTTGCCTGATCCGTTTTCACCACAAATAGCATTCGTGCCGAGCTGAAAATCAAATTGCTTGTCTTTGTGAGTCTTGAAATTGGTCAGCGTGACGGAAAGAATCTGCATTCTAGAGGGGGCTGTACGGCAACAGTCTAGGCTTCAACGCGGAAGCCATGCCGAATTATACAGCCGGTCTCCCTTTTTCGCCTTAGCGACCGACCGCCGCTGGGCTTGGAACCGTCGTCTGTTGAATGGGCACTGGCCCTTCGGGTCCACCTTCTGCTCCTCTGGGCTGAATCCACCAGACTTCTACCATTTCATCAGGATTGTGGGGAGAAGGCCACTTACCCGCCGGAACCATCACATAGTCATCTTTAGAGAGCGTTTCGGCCATATCGGCACCCACCATTAAGCCAGGAGCAATCGTCTGTGGGGTAGAGGGGATTAACCCTTTTTGCCACGGCCCAACGGTGGGAGCGCTATCGGCCTCGGAGGCCAGTGCCTGCGGCGCAGCGCTTTGCACTTCAGCAGCAGGGGAGGCCGGGGGCGCAGTCGGCAAGATAAATCGGCTCAAAATGGAGGCTGCCATCCCAGCCAGCAGGGCAAGCGGAATCAAGATGCTGGTGCGCAGCCGCAGCCGATTTTGGGCTTTGCGACTCGCCGCCACAAAGTTTTGAGCCAGGTTTGAGAGCTCATCTCTATGTAGGGCAACAAAGGCCAGGGTTTCCTGGAGCTGGGTTCCCCCCAGCAGATACTCGCTACCGGTCGGACGGTGCCGCTGCGCCCATTCGCGAGCACTGCTCTCTAGCCGGCGCTGTATCCGTAGAGTGCTACGAGACTCTGCCAGCCAGGTGCGCAGCAGCTCCCAGTCATGGACTAAAGATTCGTGGACAACATCCACCGTTCTGGGCGATCCCAGTATGGGCTTGGCGGTAGCAGACACGTTGTTGAGAAACCAGGTGGCCAGGGGCGATGATTCATCTCGCTGAGTCTGCCAGGCTGCGCCTGGCATCTCTGTCCCCTGAACAGAGCAGCAGTTTGTCGCGATCGCCGATTGCGACACTACCACTAGCCGCTCCGAGGCCAGTTTATCGAGCGTATAGTCAATCAATTCAGCCGGAAACCGCTCGTTGATCAGCTCACTTCTGAAGGCGCGGCGACGGCGATCTGATTGGCCTTCCCCAAGCTCACACAGGGCTAAGAAAATGCGCCGTGCCGCCCGCTTACCATCCTCATCCAGGTTTTTGTAGGCAGCATTGGCCCGCTGGGTCATCACCTGCTTGACCCCGCCTAGCGCCATGTAAGCCTCCATCGTCAGCTTAGGCGCACCTTGCCCGATCGGATTCCGCCGCCGCCAAAGTTCTAGCAGCGTCTGCTGAATCAGCGGCAGCTCACCGGGGGCGCCGTTCGTATCCATTGCCAGGGTGTAGAGCAGTGTGGGGTCAAGCCCAATGCCCATTTTCTCAGCCGGCTTTTGCACTACCGACTTAATCTGGTCATAGGTCATCGGCGTGACCACCACCGTGTTTTGCTCTACCAGGGCTCTGAATTGTTCGTAAGGAATCAGCGCATCTGTCATGTCAGCGCGCAGAGTGATCACAACGCCCAGAGGCGTACTTGGGTCTGCAAGCGCCTCGGTCAAGCAGCGAATAAAAAGCTGACGCTCCGCAGTCACCCCTGCCTGGCTAGACGGCGCTAACAGCTCTTCAAACTGATCGATCATCAGCCACAGCTTAGAGGCCGACGGGATGGCTGTTTCCCCTGGCTTCATCAGGCTAGCCCTGATCAGCTGAATCAGTCCTTCGCCGCCGCCCTTTTGCAGGAGTTGCTCGGCCTGATGCATCTGCCCGGCGCGCTGTACGTCGTCGGTAGTATCGGTTGTAAAGGCACTGGCCAAGCTCTTAATCGGATGCTGTGTAGGGGTGATCAGCTTTAGGTTCCAGCCGTCGCTGCCCAGAATGTGATCGCCCTTGCGCAGGTGATACATCAGTCCGGCCCGCAGCAGGGAGGTTTTACCACTACTCGAAGCCCCCACAAGCGCGCAAAAGTTGCTGTCACCCAGCTTACTCAGCAGTTGCTTGGTCAGCTCTTCACGCCCGAAAAAGTAGTCGGCATGCGCTTCATCAAACGGTGATAGTCCTCGATAGGGACAAAACCCAAAAGAAAGCTGCTTGATCCGGGTCAGCGTCGTTAGCGGCGTTTTAGAGAAAGCTGTTTTAAGCCCGCTCACGCGAGTTAGCACAATTTCGCTACCGGAGGTTTCAAACAAAGGCTGCTGAATTTCGCCTCGCAGCTGCTGACTGACATGCTCAGTAAGACTGTAACTGCTGACCTTGCCCCCTTCTTGCTGGTAAGGATTGAGGCCGGCAAGCAGTGCGCTCGTAAAAACGCTATGCTTGCCGTCTAAAGCTTCATAAGCCGATTCATAGTCCCGAGAAGCGGCCATGAATAGACGGTCTGTGCCGGCGCGGGCACCGGGATCCGCGTCGTTAAAGGTCAGCAGTTCGCCACTGTGGCAGCAGTCAAGCATCACGATTAGCTGTCGCACCGGACTCTGCTGCAAGAGCCGTCGGAGCCAATTGAGAGAGATCCCAAAATTTCCCTTACTCGGGTCTGTATCACTCGTTGCCAGGTAGCCTTCTTGAATACCGGCTTCTCTCTGCAGGCCGTGCCCAGAAAAGTAGAATAGAGCCGTCGTTGGCGTACTTTTGCCCCTCGGCTTGAATAGCTGTATAAGCGACTCCTCTAGCATTTGAGAAGTGACCGGATGACGACGGCCAACAGCCGCGCGACCCTCCTTGATCACCTCTGGCAGTCGGTGCACGCGGAACTCACCTTGAGTCTGTAAGCAAGCGGCAACTGCCTCTGCGTCTGCGGCTGGTGCATTGAGCGCAGGCAGCGACTGATACTGATTGATGCCGACAATAAGCGCATCCCGTGACATGAGTAAAAGACCCTTTGCAAAAGTACGCACCCCTTCGGTAATCCATCGGTGTGCATGATTTGGTGATACGAGAAGCGTTCAAATCGCTGCTGAGTTGAGTCAGTCAGCACTCGCAACAGTTTGATTGATAGCAAAGCGCTGCTAGCTTCGTTTTCTTCCGCAAGAAACAACTGAATGGAAGCTTTAGAGTCAACTAAAAATTGGTCTTAGCAGCTTTCATTGAGTTGGCTTCTTAGGAAAAGATAGACAATTTTTATGAGAAATCACCAGGGGGGTTATACCCTCACCCTATGCATAATAAGAAAGATGGTCATACCCGTCTTACAAGGACTTTACTGAAAAATACCGAAATCTACAGACCAATATCAACCGCTCTGAATTGGCTCTACGTATTAACTCAGAGCAAACGTATGAAGCCAGGAACCTATTGGGCTATTTTTAGCCGTGAATCCACGTGAATAGCAGCGGTATTCTTTTCTACCCTGGCTGAGGACGCCTTAATCTAAGCGCAATGGCGGATTTAAATTTAAGTATACGGATTCAGTAGAGAAATCAATGATAAATTGTAAATCGTCTTTTAATATCAACTATATTTGATGCTTTTGAAAGTCAATATATCCCATTTCCTCGCCCTTACAGACAAGTCGATAAGTTTTGCTGTCAGCATGAGGGAGCAGATATAACCGGCTGATCTCCAAGAGATGTTCGAGAAAGGCTTACGCCACTCAGCAGCCTTCTATTTGCTTAGTCTCAGCCGACCGACAGTCGCCAAACCATGTGAGATCAGTCGGTTACTTGAGGCTTTTCAAACATCTGCTTAACCGATTTGGGATCAGCGCTTACTTGAGACTTTAGCGTCCTTGAGACTCTTCAGAGATCCGATTGGCTCCATTTTACCGATTGGATACACCCTATCGAATCCCATATTGTCTTGGCCGTATTTTGCTAAAAAGTAACAAGAAATATAAGTATGACTCTCAAGTATGGCGTTGAATATGCTGTTATTACCAAGCACTATTTTTTGATATTGAGAAGCCGGCAGATGGCAGCTTTTATTAAGATATTAGCCTTGGTGAGATACCTAATATTGATATCTGAGCCCAACAGTATAAAGAAGCGCTGAACATCGTCCAATTGTGTCATGAGATTTTGAGAGTTGGGGTAAATATAAGCTCTAGCCACAAATTCATATAGCCTCTACCGGCAGAGGAAAAGACGAGCGTAGTGAACACAATATTGACGACCGATAAAGAACTCCAAATCAATCCGCCTTGTTGGGAGAGCGCACTGTTCTTTCTAGATGTATTTACCCATATGGAATCGGAGTTTGGGGTTATTGACTTGGTCACAACTGGCATGTTTGACCTGTCTCACCCAGCGACGGCGAAGGAACTGGACTTAAAAAAGTCCCTTCGCGCCATCCGGCACAAGTCCGCTATTGCTAAAGACATTGTGAAATGGGTGGCTGAAAACAAAAGCCTACTAGATGACTATCCGGAACATTTTCATGGCGATTGAGCCTGTGACATCAATCTTGGGTCTCTACCCGTAGCCTGACCGAATCCCCGTGAGAGGATAGCCCTTCAGCATCTGTCAGCAGATCGATATCAGCGGCCACGTCCGCTAAGGCCGACCGGCTGTACTGGACTAAGCTCGTATGCTTCATGAAAGTCTCGGTGCTAAGAGGAGAGGCGTAGCGGGCCGCTCCAGAAGTCGGCAGCGTATGGTTGGGGCCAGCGAGATAGTCACCCACCGCTTCCGGAGTGTCGTGACCTAAAAAGATTGCCCCGGCCTGGTGAATTGAAGGGAGTAAATCCCAGGGCTCTTCAATCTCTAGCTCTAAATGTTCCGGTGCAAAAATATCGGACATCTGAGCAGCCGTTTCTAGATCGGGGACAACGACGACCAGTCCGTAGTGGGCGATCGCTTTTTCCGTCAGCGTTTGGCGGGGATGCTGATTGAGCTGACGGCTAACTTCGGCAGTGACCGCCTGGGCAATGCTTTTTTCTGTCGTGATCAAAATCGCGGCAGCCATCGGATCGTGTTCAGCTTGAGCGAGCAAGTCGGCAGCGATATGAACAGGATTAGCGCTGCGATCCGCGATAATCAGCACCTCGGATGGGCCTGCTAATGAGTCGATTCCAACCGTGCCGTAGACCTGCTTTTTCGCCAGGGTGACGTAGATATTGCCGGGGCCGGTAATGATATCGACGCTGGGAATGGTTTCGGTGCCGTAGGCCAGGGCGGCGATCGCCTGGGCCCCACCTACCTGGTAGATTTCTTGAACGCCTGCCTCCTGGGCGGCAACCAAAACCGCTGGACTAAGCTGGCCGTCAGCCCCAATTGGCGTCACCATCACAATTTGAGAAACGCCTGCAACCCGAGCAGGAATGGCATTCATCATGACGGTGCTAGGGTAGCTGGCGCGTCCGCCAGGAACATATATTCCTGCTTTTTCGACCGCCGAGTAGCGCTTTCCTAAGACGACACCATTGTCTTCGAAGGTCACCCAGCTTTTCGGCAAGCGCTGACGGTGAAAGCGCTCGATATTTTTGCAGGCTTTTTGAATCGCTTGCAGCAGGCCCTGCGAAATTTGCTGATAGGCAGCGTCTAGCTGAGCGCCGTCTACTTTAAGCGTTTTAGCACTCAGCCGCTGATGGTCAAATTCTTCGGTATAGTGCAGCAGCGCCTCATCCCCTTTTTGCCTCACTGCCTCGACAATCTCGCGCACAACGGCTTCTTTGTCGGTCACTTGAGAATTATGAGTGCGATCGCAAATACGTCGCAGCTCTGCTCTAGCATCACTTAGCTGATAAATTATTCGCAGCATGTGGGGAAGAAGTATGGTGAGATAGCGGAGGGC
>JBARVU010000208.1:0-1981 GCA_049646425.1 Phormidesmis sp.
TGGCAGGACTACCTCGGGCCAGTGGCAGGCTTACGGCAGGCGGGAGCAGACCTCTCAACGCAAATAGAAGCCTTTAAAGCACATTTTTTTCAGCTACGCGCCGATAGCGATCAGCCCGCTTCGGTACGGACGACCTGGGAGAAAGCCTATGTGCCGTATCTGCGGAAATTACAGGCAGTAGCCCACCAACACCCCAGCTTTTCCCTCCCTGAAGCCATCTATGCCACCGTCCAGAGCACCCGGGCCAACTCCCGCAGCCGTCAGGTTTGCTGCACTGCCCTAGAAGCCCTTGCCACCTTTTTGAACGCACCCTTACCCACCGAACTAAAGTCCTTTTGGGGCAACTACGGCAATAGTAAGACCCAGATCCGCCAGCTTCCCACCGACGAAGACATCCTCAGCGCCTACGAGCGCATTCCCAACTCCGCCTGGAAGTTTGTCTACGGCATCATGGCCACTTACGGCCTGCGCAACCACGAGGTTTTCTTCTGTGACTATGCGACACTTGCTAGCAATGACCCGGAATCTGCCATTGAAGTGCTTGCCTCTACCAAAACCGGCCAGCACTATGTATGGCCCTTTTACCCTGAATGGATAGACGCCTTCGGCCTCAGGGAGATAACCCTGCCTCAGGTCAACACCGACCTCAATCACACCACCTTACAGCTCGTCGGCCAGCAGGTTTCCCGCCAGTTCAAACGCTACGATATTCCCTTTGCTCCTTACGATCTCCGCCATGCCTGGGCTGTTCGCACCATTCACATTGGGCTGCCTGACACCGTCTCAGCTCGCATGATGGGCCACTCAGTCGCCATTCACAACCGCACCTACCACCGCTGGATCACCCGCCGCGATCAGAGCGCAGCAGTGAAAGCCGCGCTGAGTAAAGCTTGAACATCTTTAAAGTTGAAAAGCTTGTTCTTCCAAGTGACGCATCCACTCATCTAAATCAGGATGCTGTGTCTCCGGCAGCGTGGCTGTGAGTTCATAGATGACATCGTCTGTGAGCCCCCAAGCCTCTCTTGCCTGTGTTTCGAGCTTTCCGATTCAGCTAGTATCTTTGTTCAGATAAAAGTTGGACATGTGGACTACCCAATCAGCCTGAGGAAATTCTCCTCGAACGAGCCGGGCGACCAACTCTTCAATAGAATTAGCTGCGACGCCCATATCTCCATCACAGCCTAGAACTACGACAGGGGGATTACGAGGATCACAGTCTTCGTAAAACCAATAAGCTAGCTGCGAGCCATCTCCCAAACTACATAGCGCGCCGAAATATGGTGAAATATCAACTGGACGGAGGTACCAGACTAACGAACTTCCACCAAACTCAGGGAACCAACCGGCTTCGTCGTTGATTACAGTGTCTAACCAACCCAACAACTCAACCAGTCGTTGCGGCACTGGCTTGCCTGCTGGGAAATGCGCATAAATGCTTTGTAAATCAATATATTGAGATATTATCAGCCAGCAGCCTCTATATCTTTATGCCCAAATTTCTGACAGGTCGAGTTTGAAGTTAGGTACCGCTTCATCCAAGCTTGCTTCGTGTGGACTTTCAATTACTTCTGCGTTTTGCCTCTTAGTGCCGTTAAGCGATCGCTCTCTGAGCGGAGCATGCGCCGCAGCGATGGCAGTAAAATCAGTAGCTCGTATCAGATAGCTGAACTTCAAGTGGCTTCATCTCAAGGCTAAAACCAACTGCTTCAAGCGCTGCAATAGTCACTTCAGGAGTAAGCGAATTCGCTTTACTTAACAATTTATAGAGATGCTGCCTTAGTATGTCGATTTCTGAAAGTGTGTTTTGTCTGTTTTTAGTTGCTTCTAAAACATCTCGCAAAGCTAGAGGAAAAGCATCCATGTATCCGTCTTCAAGGGCTTCGCTCAAAACTGTTTGTAGGTAGAGAGAAGCGTACTCAGGATCTTCGCCCAACCTATCTATCAGGTCATCATGGTAGCTATCTGTAGGCATAGTTAGAAC
>JBARVU010000209.1:0-2911 GCA_049646425.1 Phormidesmis sp.
GATCAAGCCGGTTTCAGAATTTTGGGCATTGCGAGAAGTCTCTTTTGACGTGGCGGCTGGGGAGATGCTAGGCGTTATCGGTCACAACGGCGCTGGCAAATCTACCCTACTACAGATTTTAGGAAAGGTCGCTTACCCCAACGAAGGACGTATCAAAATGCGCGGCCGCGTGGGCGCTTTGCTGGATCTAGGAGCCGGGTTTCATGGGGATTTGACCGGGCGAGAGAATGTTTTTGTGACTGCGATTGTCGCTGGGCTGTTGCGGTGGGAAGTGGCTGAGCGGTTTGACCGAATCGTTGCGTTTGCAGAGCTGAAAGACTTTATCGATAATCCTGTTCGCACCTATAGTTCGGGGATGATGATGCGGCTGGCCTTTGCGGTCGCCATTCATACTGAACCTGATATTCTCCTGGTAGATGAGTTTTTGTCGGTTGGCGATTTGGCATTTCAATCGAAGTGCCTCGACCAGATTTCCGATATGAAAGCCCAGGGCTGTGCGATCGTGCTGGTGTCTCACGATGTCGATCAGGTGAAGCAGGTGTGTGATCGCGCCCTCTGGCTTAAGCAGGGTAGGGTAGTCGGCTATGGCGAGCCAGCGTCAGTTGCTCAACAATACAAAAACGACATGCAAACGCAAACGCAGCTCAGAACCCCTAAGATACCGCCTAAGCTCGCCTCTTCTGGCATTGAGATGCGAGCGAACCACAATCGCTTTGGCTCCCTTGAAGCTGAAATCATCGCCGTCAATCTCTCCCCTGCCTCACAGATCAACAGTGGTGAACCGCTACAGGTAGAGATTGTCTATCAAACCGCTCAGACCATTCCTAACCCAATTTTTAACCTTTGTATTAGCCGAGAGTCTGATGGCGAAAACTGTGTGGATATCAACACAGAAATGGCAGAGTTGCACATTCCGTTCATCCAAGGGGCTGGAAGTATTGAGCTGTTATTAGATCATTTAGATCTAGTCAAAGGAAAATATTTCGTTAATGTCGGCATTTTTGAATCTAGCTGGTCTTATGCCTATGACTTTCATTCAAGCGTTTATCCCCTCACAGTTGAGTCGTCGCTCGTGACTCAAGGAATTCTTTCTCTCCCGTATCGGTGGAAGATGAATCGTTAAGCAGTCTTCATTTGCATTGCTGCAAGCGTTTTATCTACCAAAAAACAAGGCGCTCTTATCCAAAAACACATCAAATCTCCCTCTGTCCATGAATACCTTTGTCAAGAACCAGCCTCAGCCCAGTCCGAAACATTCTCCAGAGTATGCGACGATCCAGCGCGGTACCTACATTCTGATCGCGATTCTGGCTTTAGCAGCGGTACTGCGGTTAAGCCACATCAACCAGCCCTATGTGGATGTGTTTAGCTGGCGGCAAACTAGTACTGCAATGATGGCCGACAACTATTACCGCACTAACTGGAATATCTTTTTCCCTGAGGTTAGCTGGGGAGGGGCTGGCCCCAACTATCAGGGCAGAGAGTTTCAAACGGTCAGCTACCTTTCCGCTTTGCTCTACACGGTGTTTGGGCAGCAGGATTGGATAGGTCGTTCGGTAGCGGTGCTATTTGGTCTGTGGGGAATCTTCGCACTCTATCAGCTGGTTCGCCGAATTTGGGATGAGGAGCGGGCCTTAGCCAGCGCTGCGATGATGGCGATCATGCCAGGCAGCATTTTTATTGAGCGCTCGTTTCTACCTGATCCTGCTATGGTTGCGCTGATGACGACCAGTTTCTGGCTGTTTACGGCCCATCTCCAAACCGGGAGAGGACTTTACCTAGTAGCTGCGGCCATTGTGTTTGTATGGGGCGGCCTGTCAAAGATTACCGGTCTGATAGTCGGTATTCCGATGCTTTACGCCTTGTTCTCTATCCTTTCCCGAAGGCGATCGCTATCTGCTCAAAGATTACTACCGATAGGAATTGCTATTACCCTATCACTCATCCCGATTGCGGCTTACTATCTCTGGGCAAGGTATCTTGCGAATAACTATCCGCCTTACCACTTCGCTGGGTCTGGGAACTGGGTTTGGAATAAGGGAGTTGGGCATTGGCTAGGTGAACTGTATTTTGTTCCCGACTTTGCTGCTAGTGCGTATTACTGGCTGTGGACAGTGCCTATCATCATTCTCCTATTGGCCGGCATTGCAGCGCCCTACCTTAGGCGAAGCTTTGTTACTCGATCAGTCGATGCTCCTTGGTTGTTTCATTGGTGGCTGTTAGCGGTTGGCATCTACTACCTGATTGGAGCCGACGAGCTGGTTGATAATCCCTGGAATTTTCATATTTTCAACCCGGCGATCGCTGCCTTGGCAGGTCAAGGCATGATTGCGATGGCGGCCTCAATATCTTCGATAGCTGCTTCAGCTTTGCAACAAAAGCTATCGCCAGAACTGGTCAGAAAAACAGCTGCAGTTGTCAGCATAGCGATCATTCTATCAACGATTTTGAGCTTTGGGCATGTAAGGCTAAAGAGTATGTATAGTCGCAATTGGAAGCAACAAAGTTACGAGCTTGAGCTTCTGCTTCGTCAGGCTTCTCAACCCGGAGATTTAGTCGTAACCATGTCCAGCGACCTAGGAGATCCCAACGTGATTTACTACAGCCGACGTCGTGGTTGGACTTTCCCGCCCGCCAGTAACGACATTGACTGGAGTCAATTTCCGCCTGAAGAAGACGCAATTCAAATGTTTGAGTCGCTGAGAGAAAGGGGTGCTGACTGGCTAGCGATTGCTCAGCGCCATAATAGAGACTTTAGAGCGAACTATCCCCAGGTAGCGGAGTACATATCGCTCTTCAATGACTTTAGTGAGAGAAAAACTAGAATAGTAGAGCTGTCCGTGAGGTCGAGGTGATGATAGCGCCGCGAGCTGCCAAACCCACCGTCAGATTCATTGATGAATACTGCGAG
>JBARVU010000210.1:0-9407 GCA_049646425.1 Phormidesmis sp.
CGATATATCGGTGCGGCGCTTTCGGGCGCAGCCATGCTGACATTCGCGAGTAGTTATGTCGCTTTAGCCCAAATAGCACCCACCCAAGCCGAAGCACCGATAGTTGAGCAGCAGCCGGCAGTTGAGCAGCAGACAGAAGCGCCGACGGCGATCGCCCCGCCGGATCTACCGATCTCAGTACCGCCGCCCTTCTCACCCGTCGTATTGGGCGTTACCGATCTTGCCGCTGATGCTGAAACGGTCATCGGCATCGGCCATTTGCGCCCTCAAGAGCTGAGTGAGCCCTCAGCAGATGGGGTGGACTGGCTCCAATCGGTTATTTTGCCGCTGTACGTTTCTCCGGGCGGCGAGCATTGGGGCTGGATCTATCGGGGCTGGCTGATTCCTGACGGGCAGGGAGCCTTGGCCATTGGCCGCGATGCCGGGTTTGCCATGATCCAAACAGAGGAGAATCTCTATACCTTTCCGGTGCTGGAAGTCCGCGACGACGGCTGGATACAGGTGCAGTACACCTCGGTTGGCAGCGCCTGGGTGCACAGCTCGCAGCTGGCGCTGGGAGAGCCGCTGGTCGTAGAGCGTTGGGAAGCGCGACTGCAGGCTCAAGAATCGGTTTATTTCTTGCAGAGTAACAAGACTCAGGCGCTGCGATCAGAGCCCGAAGCAGCCGCCAATATGCTAGGACTGGTCGCCGCCGATAGCCTAATCGAGCCTTTGAGCTTTGCGGGCGACTGGATGCAGGTGCGGGTGACACGGCCAACGGCGAACTGCCGACCGCTGACAGGCGCGACCGTCACTGAAGGCTGGATGCGCTGGCGCAGCAGTGAAGAAGCGTCTTTGGTGTGGTATAGCCCCAGTTCTCGCTGTGCGGAAGTACGCTAACGCGGAAATGGAGATAGGCTCATTTCTAGTCGGGCTTTTGCCGTACAATCTCTTAAGCGAAAGGCGTTGAATTGGAGCTTAAATTGGACGCTATTTACGCTTGTGTGAAAGTTTTTAGGCGTCTCTTCCCATGTCGATTGGCTATGTTGCTCTTGTTCTCCACGCCCACCTTCCCTTCGTCCGCCACCCCGAAAGCGACTTTGTTCTAGAAGAAGAATGGCTGTTTGAGGCAATTACCGAAACCTACGTGCCCTTACTAACCATGTTTGAAGGGCTCAAACGAGACGGCATTGACTTTAAGATGACCATGAGCATGACGCCGCCGCTGGTGTCTATGCTGCGAGACCCGCTGCTGCAAGAGCGCTATGACGACCATCTTACCCAGCTAGAAGAACTGCTGGAGATGGAAATAGAGCGGAATGAGCACAATGGCCACGTCAAATATTTAGCTGAGTATTATGCTAAAGAGTTCGCCCATGTGCGTAAGGTTTGGGAGCACTATAGCGGCGACATCACCAAAGGCTTTCGAGAGTACCTGGAGAGCGGCAATCTCGATATTATGACCTGCGGGGCAACGCATGGCTATTTGCCGCTGATGAAAATGTACCCCGAGGCGGTCTGGTCCCAAATCGAAGTGGCCTGTCAGAGCCATGAGGACAATTTTGGTCGCAGGCCGTCGGGCATTTGGCTGCCGGAGTGCGCCTATTACGAGGGTCTAGAGCGCATGCTGGCAGATGCTGGCCTGCGGTACTTTTTAACCGACGGTCACGGCATTTTGTACGCCCGCCCTCGCCCCCGCTATGGCGCTTATGCCCCGATCTACACAGAGAGCGGGGTGGCTGCTTTTGGCCGCGACCATGAGTCTTCTCAGCAGGTATGGTCTTCCAAGGTAGGCTATCCGGGCGCCTCTGAGTATCGAGAGTTCTACCGCGACTTGGGTTGGGATGCTGACTACGAGTATATTAAGCCCTACGTCATGCCCAACGGCCAGCGTAAGAATGTCGGCATCAAGTATCACAAAATTACCGGTAAAGGGCTGGGCCTGTCGGACAAAGCCTGGTACGACCCTTACTGGGCCAGGGAAAAGGCGGCTGAGCATGCTGGCAACTTTATGCAAAATCGCCAGCATCAGGTGGGCAGCCTGCATAACTTGATGCAGCGTAAGCCAATTGTGGTCTCGCCCTATGACGCGGAGCTGTACGGTCACTGGTGGTATGAGGGGCCGTGGTTTTTAGATTACTTTTTCCGCAAGAGCTGGCACGACCAGAGCACCTATGAGATGACTCATCTGGCGGACTATCTGCGCAGCAATCCGACGCAGCAGGTGGCTCGGCCCTCGCAGTCGAGCTGGGGCTACAAAGGTTTCCATGAATATTGGCTGAATGAGAAAAATGCCTGGATCTATCCGCATTTGCACAAGGCAGCAGAGCGGATGATCGATCTAGCCAGACGCGAACCCGCCGATGAACTACAGTGGCGTGCCCTCAACCAGGCGGCGCGTGAGCTGCTGCTGGCACAGGCTTCTGACTGGGCCTTTATTATGCGCACCGGAACGATGGTGCCCTACGCGGTACGGAGGACGCGATCGCACCTCATGCGCTTCAATAAGCTGTGGGAAGACATTCGCGCTGAGAAAATAGACGCGGGCTGGCTAGAGAAAGTAGAAGTCATCGACAATATTTTTCCCAACATCAACTACCGCACCTACCGCCCTTTGTAAGGGGTGGCTGCGAATATCAGGTGAGTGGCACAGGGGGCGATCGCTATCATCCAAAAGTTATCTACCTTTAGAGAACGCTCCGCGTGCAGTTTATAGATAAATCACGCGCACATCTTTAAAGGCATGGTACCAATAGAGTAAAGATGGATTCATTCAATAGTGTGACGAACCTGAAAGAGAAGCCAAACAGTGCCATGCAGCCAGAATCACCAGCATTCACGCCTTCGAAAGCTCAAGCGACCTTCGATCCCAGCCTAAAACTGGCCGCAGAGAAGGTCTTTGAAAGCCTAGGGCTAACCCCTGCTGAAGCCATTCGCCTGTTCTATAAGCAGGTGGAACTTCATCAGGGATTGCCGTTTGAGATCAAAATTCCTCGAACTGCGTCAGGCTCAATGCCCCCCGCTCAACCCTCTCCAGCACTACCCGCTGAAAATCCAGAAGAGCTTGAGGATGCAGACGACTTGGAATCCTACGACAATATTGATCAGCTGATCGACAGTCTGTAATCGAGGCGGCGGTTCGTCTGAGTTTGTTTATTTTAAGCTTTAAGGTTCATCGTAACGGCAAGTAGAGCGAGCCCCCACAAGTACCCACTCCCCATCAATGCCCTTATCTCAGGTTTTTGATCATCTTTAGAGGGGGACTGTTCAGCTCCAGTCCCCTCTAGACTTTAGAAGCTCATCTCAGCCTCCTGAACTCGCTCAACCTGCTTCTTCTTAAGCACGAGCAGAATCTGAGAAAGGCTAATGGCAACCAAGAAAGCAATCAGACCCTTTACCCGAGTTGGGCTTTGTAGCACCAGCTCTTTTTCAGTTTGGCCAAAGCCGCCCACGTTGGGATTGCTGGTCAGCGGTTTGCCTGCCTCTACCGTGTCACCTTGGCTGACCAGCAGCTCGGGGCCAACCGGAATGTCCTCAGTCACCGTGCTGCCATCTTCCTTACTGATAGTCAGGCTGTAGCCACTGTCGGTTTTATCAATCGCGGAAATCGTACCCGCCGCAGAGGCATTGTAGACAGTATTGTTAGAAGCCATGCCGGTCGGATAAACCTGACCACGGCCTCGATTGCCGCCCACAAAGATCAGGTTTTTGCCGAAGTGAACGGACTTGTCAGTCGCCGGGTCGGGAGAAAGCACCGGGAAGACAATTTCCTGATACTGCTCACCCGGGATGGGGCCAACCAAAACAATATTGGGTTCATCTGGGCTGTAGGGCAAGAAGTAGGTATCGCCGACTTCTTCCTTCATTTCTTCAGGGATCCGATCTTCTGGCGCAATCTGGAACCCTTCGGGCAGCATTAGCACCGCGCCAACGTTGAGCCCGCCTTTACTACCATCGCCGAGCACCTGCTGCGAATCGAGATCGTAGGGGATTTTGACCACTGCTTTGAAGACAGTGTCAGGCAAAACAGACTGCGGCACTTCTAAAATAGTGTTCTTTTCACCGAGGTGGCAGTTGGCACAGACGATGCGGCCAGTTGCCTCCCGGGGAGACTCATAGTTCTCTTGAGCCCAGAAAGGGTAAGCAGCCGCAGACTGAGGCATTGCCCAACTGCTAGAAAGCAAAAGAATGAAAGCGACAAGGGCAATGCCCGCGCTTTTTGCCCACACTCGCAGGGCAGCGGTGAGCTTAGACATAATTGTTGAAGTCAGAAGTAAGGTTTTCATGCGTGCGTGCTAGCAAGTTAACGGGGTTCTATCGACACAGATCTCTATGACGGCAAGATGACAGCGAGCGTAAATTTCTCACCGGCATTACCACCAGGGCTTATCGCCAGTGCGGAAGTCGGTTTCTTCCCAAGGGGAGAGCACAACGGTGTCATCTTCAGTAAGGTCAGCATGAGCTAACGCTAACGACAGGGGTGCTGGGCCTCTGACTACCTTGCCGGTGGCATCGTACTGAGAGCCGTGGCAAGGGCACTTAAACTTGTTTTCGTTGGTATCCCAAGGCACCACGCAGCCAAGATGTGTACAGATAGAGTTGATGCCGTAGCTTTCCAATCCCCCTTCGTTCTTAACGACCAGGTAAGTAGGGTCGCCTTTGAGTCCTTGAACGAGCACTCGCGCGCCAGGGTTGTGCTCATCTAAGAACGCTGTGACCTTGACATCTTTGCCCAAAGCATCTTTGGCGGTGATTCCACCACCAGTGGCGCCACTACTCGGAGGAATGAAGTACTTAATGATCGGATACGAAGCGCCTAAAACGGTTCCTGTGATGGTTCCGAAGGTCAGCAGGTTCATAAATTGGCGACGTCCCAAATCAGGGACATCGGGGTTTCCAGAAGCTTGGGTCATAGGTCAGCTGTCTAAACGCTACATTGATCGTGAAACTAAATTGAGCGGCGCTACCGAGCTAACGCGCCCTCTCTTCGGTGCCTCTCCGGTTCTGCTTTGCAGCAACACCCTTTTCGTCACAGAAGTTTGCAGTTTCTCAGAGTATTATTACACCGTTCAGAGCCTTCCCCCTCGCCTGCGTCGAGAACTCATTGTAGAGACAACCCCGATGCATCCGGCATGTTTCTCAGACTTATGGGGCGCCTGGAATTTCGCAAAGAAACTCGGAAATACTTAGTATGCAAGGGTTTCACACTTCTAAGGAGATTCCTCAAACCCCGCTATTCCTTTCGAGATAGCAGGCTGCATAGAGGGGGCAAACCCTGAAAAAAGCGGCTCTGCTAATGTAAATAAATGTAAATAGAAATGAGTCGCGACTATGACCGGACATGACTTGCGGGATCTGCTGATAGGAAAGTGGGGATATGCTTACGACGTACAGCTCCGTAAGCTACCGCGCAAGGTTTTTTTTCAGGTGATGTGGCGTTACCTGGAGCAGGCTTCATTCCCGATGAGTGAGGAAGAATACCTGGCGCATCTAGATGAGGTGACAGCCTATCTCAACGCCTGGGGCGCAGCAAGTCAGATTCAGGCGTTTATTGAGCAAACGAACGAACGGCCGCGTTTGGGCAAGGCGGTGAGTATTCCAGTGGACTTAGGCTCGCGGGCTTCCGAATGGCTGCTAGATGATGGCTAGCACGATGGCAGGCGAGAGCCTGATGAGCAAGCATCGCATTGACCGTTCGTAACAGGGGACTGTTAAACTCTGAGCTATAGCTTTGATAAGGGGCTGTCTATCCTGCTGCCTTCAGCGGGTGCTGGCGTTCGTGAAGCGTTGGATATCGCAAGGTGCTGTTTTTGGCATAAGTTTTTCGTATAATTGACTCTTTAAACTGATTGTCAGCGATTTAATTAAGACAAGATTATCAAAAGGTTTAAAGCGCCCTCAAAAAACGACAATGGGGCAAAGCGTAGCTATCCGCTGTGGTGTGTCTGTCTGTAATGCTGTGGGGATTGCGATAGGCTGCTACTTTTAAGTGAAAGCGGTAGTCTGAGCTAGTTTCTGGTGAGAGTTGGAGCTGAGTGTTGAGAGGCGTCGATTTGGGAAAATGCGATCGCTCAACTGCGGCTGCTCTCTGTAGAAGGAATCTGTAACCAAGTGTTAAGGTTTTGTTGACCATCCCTAACTATGTTTCGAGGGCTTGTCTGTGATCCGCTCTGCACCGCTGCCACTGAAGACGATGCTTTCACGCATCGAGACCAACAATAGACTGAAGATTTTCTCGGGTTCGTCTAATCGAGCGCTTTCTCGGGAGGTAGCTCATTATTTAGGGACTGACCTAGGGCCAATGGTGCGCAAGCGCTTTGCCGACGGTGAACTCTACGTCCAGATTCAAGAATCTATTCGGGGCTGTGATGTTTATCTAATTCAGCCGACCTGCCATCCGGTGAATGACAACCTGATGGAGCTACTGATTATGATCGATGCCTGCCGCCGGGCGTCGGCGCGCCAAATTACAGCGGTACTCCCCTACTACGGCTATGCGAGGGCTGATCGCAAGACAGCCGGGCGCGAGTCGATTACGGCCAAACTCGTCGCCAACTTAATTACCCAAGCTGGTGCAGATCGAGTCCTGGCGCTGGATCTACATTCTGCCCAAATTCAGGGCTACTTCGATATTCCCTGTGACCATGTGTACGGTTCGCCCGTACTCGTGGAATACTTGGCCAACAAAGAAATTGAAGATCTGGTGGTGGTTTCGCCCGACGTGGGCGGTGTTTCGCGCGCCCGAGCTTTCGCGAAAATGCTCGATGATGCCCCGCTGGCTATTATCGATAAGCGCCGGCAGGCCCATAACGTAGCTGAGGTGATGAACCTGATTGGCGATGTGGATGGGCGCACTGCCGTGCTAGTAGATGACATGATCGACACCGCTGGCACTATCTGCGAGGGGGCCAGGGTGCTCAGGGAAAACGGCGCGCGCCGAGTGTATGCCTGTACTACCCATGCCGTGTTCTCGCCGCCAGCGGTTCAGCGGCTTTCTAGCGGGCTCTTTGAAGAGGTGATCGTGACCAATACGATTCCGCTCGCAGCGGAGCGGCATTTTGAGCAGCTCACGATGCTTTCGGTGGCCAATATGCTGGGTGAAACCATCTGGCGGATTCATGAAGAGAGTTCGGTGAGCAGCATGTTTCGGGGATAGGTTAGCCCAAAATAACCGCTCCAAAAGGAAAGGTCTGCGATCGCACACTAAGCAATCACAGACCTTTTCTTTTCGACTAGACTAAACCGATTTTCACCGGGTGCCCGAAGGCGTTAGCGACGAGAGCGACGCTTGCGCTGCCGCTGCCGAGCGAGCGCTTTACGCTTGTGCTTTTCGGGAGGTGTCTCAAAATAGCGGTTTTTCTTGATGTCTTGGAAAATACCTGCTCGCACTACTTTGCGCTTAAAGCGTCGGAGCGCTGCTTCGAGATTTTCATCTTGTCCGAGGACAACTTGAGCCATGTACGGGTTCACCTCCTTAGGTATACGAATGGTCAGCGATCTATTGTAGCTTAACGCCGATAGATATCGCTAGCCTGGCCGCAAGCTAGCACAATGCAAACCCTGCCGCTGGGCGGAGAAGTCATACTTGTGAGGGAACTGGTTAATTGGTAGGACAGCCCTTAGGGCAAGCTTAGTCCCAACTGCCATTATTAGACGGGCGGCTGCGCTGCTCACGGGGCTTGGCTTTATTCACCCGCAGTTCTCGGCCCATCCACTCAGCCCCATCCAATGCTTCAATCGCCTTTTCCTCATTGGCTTCCTCTTCGAGTTCGACAAAGGCAAATCCACGAGGACGACCGGTTTCACGGTCAGTAGGTAGGGTAATGCGCTTGACCTTACCGTATTCAGCGAAAACCTGATCAAGGTCTTCTTCTTTGGCACCGTAAGACAAGTTTCCTACATAAATTGACATGGCCCGCTGGCTCTCCAGAAAATGAAATTTTAATTTTAGGATGATGCCTTCAAGTTATCAGTGAGTTGATGGCTGAAGTCCAGCATCCTGAGTCATTATTGCTTACAACAATATCACATCAGTCTGGATAGGTCAGCTTGAGCGGATGTTTGAAAAGTGGCTTTCGCTACCTGCTGACCTTCTATTTACTTAAGTCAGGTTGGCCGAAATCCGCCAACCCTCGTTTAGCCTATTTGAGATTGAGAGTCTACTTTAGATTTTTAAAACGTCCTCTGACAGAAATCACTGACTATTGATGCTATAGAAGCTGTTCAAAGCTCAGGGTAAGCGCCAGAAAAGTCTTCTTAAGCTGCGCTAGCTAGCAGCGGCGGCGGCGGGTACGTCCTGATCTATAGTCGGCGCTGCTGCTCACTTAGCTTTCTGTTTGACTGAACGTTTTTCAAGAGATCTCGGAGGTGAAGAATTATGGATGGCCGGTGGCTTTAGCTATACCGCACTGTAGGCTCCTAGAAGGAAAGGATTACACCTAACCAGTATCTATACAAAACTATCAGAAACCAAGTGCAACTGATTTGACAGTCACTGCAAAATCACCTTTATTTAAGCCCTATGAAAAACAAAATATTCTTCAGCGCAGTCGGAGCCAGTGCGCTTGTCAGCTTCGGCTTTGTGGCGACAGCTCAAGCCGCCGAGCTAAAAAGAATCTCTTCTATCAGCGATTTTTACGAAGCCTATGATGCTTCGGATAATTACGCCTCGGAGGCCAACGCTATCATCGATGGCCTTTTTGACTATGTTGCGCCGTTCAGAGGAGAGTCGGGATTGGAAAATGCCGCTGCCGCTGGCTTTGTGCCAATGACTAAGCAGCTGAAATTTCACGGAACTCACTGGTTTAACCCAGTTTCATACCTCAGCAGTTCAGAGCGTAGCGCATCAGTACCAACTGGCCTAAATTTTGACGAAAATGGCAGTCTGGTTGCTGTGTTCTGGCCCGAGGAAAAGTACGATATTTCGGAAGAGACCCTGAATCAGTTGAAGTCTGCCGATCCGGCTAGCTTACCTGCTCTGTATACAGAGCTAAAGGCATCGACCCTGAAACCTACGCCCGAGTTCTTACAGCCTTTTGGCGATGTAAACTGGCACTCTCATGAGAATGTTTTGATAGAGAATGTAGGCGATCGCGACTCGACGACAGGAACCTACACAGATAACGTTTTGTTTAAACAATCGCTGACGAACGAGAATTTTATTGGTGAAGTTCTCTCAGCCCTTAACTCTCCTGATGAAACAGCTGCACCTTTCGAATTCTTCAGTGATACAACTGTCTATCCGCCGTTTGATACATTAGCGACGCCAGGATTTTACATGACCCATATGTGGTTAGGCTTAGAAAATCCTGCTGGACTGTTTGCTGGGACTCACATGCTCGTATCACCTGATGCCGCCGCCGAGCACACGACGTTTGAAAGCGGCAGTGGACATGGCGGTGAGCAGGGTGGCGGACACTCTCCTGGAT
>JBARVU010000211.1:0-4344 GCA_049646425.1 Phormidesmis sp.
TCTCCCATGTCTAAGGCGTCTTTGCAGCGTTGGTTTACAAGGGGCTGTACTACAATAGTATCAAAGTAGCAAATGTCTCTGGTAGCCACACCGCTCAAGCCTCATATCTTCAAGCGGAGCGCGATCACCCTGATACAATCGAACCTATTCCTTACCCAACTTTCTCCTTGGCCAAACAGCGACTCGACACCCTGCTAGTAGAGCAAGGGCTGTGCCCTTCGCGGCAGCAGGCCCAGAGGCTGATCCGGGCAGGCGAAGTAAAAATCGCTCAGCAAATAATGGACAAGCCAGGCATGCTGGTCGCTGCCGATGCGGTGATCGAACTGAAGGAAAAGCCTCCCTTTGTGTCGAGGGGCGGCGAGAAACTTGCTAAGGCGCTCGCAACCTTCGATTTCGATCCAGCAGGGAAAATCTGTTTAGATGGCGGCATTTCTACTGGCGGTTTCACTGACTGTCTGTTGCAGTCGGGTGCTAAACAGGTTTACGGTGTGGACGTAGGCTATGGTCAGGTCGCCTGGAAAATTCGACAGGATCCGCGCGTCGTACTGAAAGAGCGCACAAATATTCGGTATCTAACCCCGGCAGAGCTTTATCAGGAGAAGGCGATCGCCACCCTCGGCGTCATGGACGTGTCATTTATCTCGTTAGTCAAAGTGCTGCCTGCTTTTTGGGCACTGCTAGCTGCGCCGCGTGAAGTTGTTCTTTTGGTCAAGCCTCAGTTTGAAGTTGGGCGAGAGAAGATTGGTAAAAAAGGCGTTGTGCGCGATGCCAGAGATCAGGCGGGGGCGATCGCTCAGGTCGCTCAAGCAGCCGCCGATCTGGGCTGGCACTACCGAGGGCTGACTTGGTCGGCGCTTGTTGGGCCAGCTGGCAACATTGAATATCTGCTGTGGTTGCGCTCAGATGAGAAAATGCAGCCCTGGCCAAGCTTATGTGATCTGCATGAAATCACCTGCGCTGCTCGTCAGGTACTCTAAAAACGCCTGAAGCGCAATCTTTGGCCGTTGTGAAAATTATGCTTATGGGAACCCTGCGCTGGCAAGTGGCCCGTCCAATTCTCCGGTCAGTCGAGTAGCCTTTGCTAGACTATTCGCTGGGCTGCGAGCTGATGTGGCGATTGCAGGAACGCTTCGCCGTCTTACCGCTGGATATCAGGCGAGGTCACAGGTTCGAGCCCCGTATTGCCCATGTATTCGGTGTATGAAAGTTTTGTGATGGATGCAGCGTTCTTTTAGCCGAGGCGATAAGCTACAAGCTGAAGAAGATCGCTAAGGGAAGAGCGTGGACGAACAGATGTCGGCTGAAGACTTTTTAGAAGCAGGTAACTCCAGTTGTAACGAGAGTAATTTTGAAGAAGCGATTGCTTTCTATGAGCGGGCGACCGCAATCAACCCTGACTACTATCAAGCTTGGTACAACCGGGGTGATGCTTTGAGTGAGTTGGGTCGTTATGCAGAAGCGGTGACTTCCTATGAGCGGGTGACTAAAATCAACCCTGACTGCTATCAAGCTTGGTTCAACCGAGCAACAGTAATTTGTAACTTGAGTACCAAACAGCTATCGATTACCAATTTCATGAGCACTATTCAAAGGCTTTCGATTTCGGCATTGCAGCAGCCCGAGCCGCACATTGCAGCTTTGCAAGAAGCCCTCCCCAATCTCACTGAAAACTCAATTGGCTGGGCGCAGATTCACCTTGCGATAGGAGATGCCTGTCTCAAACATTCAAGCGCCAAACAAAATCCATCACCCTACTGGCGAGATGCGATTCGTAGCTATCGAGCTGCTTATCCTATCCTTTCAGCTCAGAGATTTCCTGAAGATCATTTGAGTGTCTTGCAAGGGCTGATCTGTACTTATCTCGCTTTTGAAGATATTCCGAATGCTCGTACCTTTCAGCAGGAAGGCCAACAGCTTTTTGAGCAGTTGAGAGCAGCTAAGCCCAAGGCGCTTAAGCCAGCCTTTGAGCGGAAGTTTGCTAGCTTCACTCAGCTAGAGATTGACTTGCTAGTGGGCGACCAAAATCCTACAGCCGCCCTCGAACAAGCCGAATTTTATAAAAATCGCTGCCTCACCTGGATCTTAGACGATTGGCAAGACTCTCCCAGAAGTCCAAGCTACGCAGAAATTAGACCCCTCATTACGCCTCAAACTGCCATCCTCTACTGGCACCTCAGCATTGATAGCCTGACAACCTTCATCCTCATACCCAGTCAAGATCAGCCGATTGTCCTAGGTACTGACCGCCGATACCAGGCTCAACAATTACAGCAGTGGCTAGGAACCTACAACAGTCAATACCGCAGCTATGCCAGCCAAAAGCCAAAGGCAGGCGAGCAGTCAGCCAATCACCCATGGCGCAAATCACTCGAAAGTCAGCTCACCAAACTACGCGAAATTCTAAAAATTGACGCTATCAGCGCTCAGCTACCCGACAAGATTCAAAATCTAATTCTGGTACCCCATCGCGATCTGCATTGCGTTCCGCTCCAAACGCTCTTTTCAGATCAACTTATCTGTATTTTCCTGCCCAGCCTTCACATCGGCCTTGAGTTGCAGGCAAATCAGCGCTTACCAGAAATCACTCCACTCCTCAACGTAGACGATCCTCAAACAGAGCAGTCAGAAATGCGCTTCGCCCGCATAGAATCTGCCGTTATTCAACAGTTGGTCAAAGCCGCCACTGCGATTCAGGGCTAAAACGCTTCTCTCGAAAAAGTCACAAATGAGCTTCAAAAACCCTACAAAGCTTTTCACTTCACTGGTCACGGCGCCTATAACCCTCGAAACCCATCAGCATCGGCACTCGGCCTCGTAGACAGCCTGCTAAGCGTAAAACAAATTTTTCAGCTCAATCTCAGCAGCTATCAGCTTGTATGCTTAGCCGCTTGTGAAACCGCCCTCACCGGCCAAGATGGCATCCCCGACGAATATGTGGGCCTTGCCAGCGCATTTCTTAAAGCCGGGGCCGCGAACGTCCTGAGCACCCTATGGCCAGTCGATGAAATTGCTAGCGCCTGGATAATGATTCGGTTCTATCAAGCGTTGCTTGCCGGTCAATCTCCTGCTGCCGCACTTAGAACCGCTCAAGCATGGCTACGGGCAGTTTCTTACCCCGAACTCGCCGACTGGGTTACCCAAATTAGTCAGTTACCAGGGCTGTCTCCCCTGATTGTAGAACGGCTAAAGCCCGCGCTCAAAATATTTTGAAGGAAGCGGGTACAATGGAACCAAATCAGCCGACGAAATATGCGCGTCCCTACTATTGGGCGGCGTTCACCCTCACCGGAGGGGGTTAGCCAATGACCGTTTCAGCCAATGATGCAATTGATATCAAAGCGCTGCTCTACGCGCTGACACAGCAACGCGAGCCTTTGCCAGAGCCCCTTCAACAGGCTCTGCAAAAAGCTGGACGATCCTTGCAGCAAAACCAGCAAGAGGGCGCTCGTCAGTTGTATGAACGTGTCAAATCCTATCTGCCTTTGTACACTGCATACAGAGCTGCTTTAGAAGAATTCGACAGAGAATATACTTCACGGGAACGCGCTAAAAGCCTTGGAGCAACATTCGCCAATAGCACCGGGGCTGATTGGTTTTTTATTAATGACGTTGTTCCTGCTGCTGATTGGGTTTCAACGGCAAAGCAGATTTTGCAGACACAGCCGTCCAACCCCACAAAGAACAAAGGTTGGGCGAACGCAGATCGTATTGCAATCATGATCACTGGCGGAGCTTCTATCGGTGCGGCGATCGCCCAACTCCCTGGCGCGATCATAGGTGGCCTATCAGCAGCAGTCTACGGCTGGTATATCAGCTTCTCAGATACAAAGTCGTCACAGACACTTAAATGAACTCAACGTTTCTCTACATTTGGTTCAGCCTGATGCTGATTACCTTTATCGCCGCACCTCTAGTCAGAAAAGCACGTAAGCAAAACGCACCAACCTCTCAAGATTTTGTTTCGGCAGCATTTGCGTTAGGAGGCGTAATCGCGCTCATCAGAGTGTTGATCAAAGTTCTTACACAAACACAGCTACAGGCAGATCTCGAATTAGACGGTACCATTGCCCTCTCCATCGGCTCAGCGTTAGGGACTTATCTTGCACTCAAGGAAGTAGTCACTAGACTGTTTTAATTCGTAATAAGGCGTATAGAAGTCTCTGAAGGTTCAGCGGAAAGTAACCCACCTTTCAAGACTTACCTGTACTTTAAGTAGCGTAATTACGATGATCAGATCTTTAAGAAGACGCCATTGCTGACCGGTTAGGCCGAGCAAAAATCATCCGGCCTGCGGAAGTTTGCAATGCGCCCGTAACCACAACGACCAAATCATCACCAATAAAG
>JBARVU010000212.1:0-6917 GCA_049646425.1 Phormidesmis sp.
AGGGCCGCAGTCGCCTAAGCTGCCTGAACGATTTGAGCAGGGAACGGGCTCCGGCTTCATTCTGAGTGCTGATGGACAGCTGCTGACCAATGCCCATGTGATTGAAGGTGCAGATGAGGTAAATGTCACGCTGAAAGACGGTCGTACTTTTACTGGGCAGGTGATTGGCACCGATCCGGTGACCGATGTGGCGGTGATCAAGATTGAAGCGACCGATTTACCAGTCGCCCCGCTGGGTACAGCCGAAAATCTTTTGCCAGGGCAGTGGGCGATCGCCATCGGCAATCCCCTGGGCTTAGATAACACCGTCACTGCTGGAATCATTAGCGCCCTAGATCGCACTAGCAATCAGGTCGGCATTACTGAGAAACGCGTTCAGTTCATTCAAACCGACGCCGCTATTAATCCGGGCAACTCCGGCGGACCCCTGCTCAATGCCAACGGCGAAGTGATTGGGATGAACACGGCAATTCGGGCGAATGCTCAAGGGCTAGGGTTTGCTATTCCGATTGAAACCGCTAAGCGGATTGCTGATCAGCTGTTTGAAACGGGTGAGGTGCAGCATCCTTACCTCGGGATTCAAATGGTGAATCTCGACCCGGAGATGCGTGAGCGCATTAACCAAGACGAAGGACTTGGCCTCAAAATTGATGAAGATCGCGGCGTCGTCATTGTCCGAGTGATGCCAGGAACCCCGGCAGAATCCGCCGGCTTGCAGCGAGGCGATGTGATCAAACGGATTAACAATACAGAGGTGCTCGATGTCACTCAGGTACAGTCTCAAGTAGATCGCGGTGGTATCGACAAAGCGCTCCAGGTAGAGGTTGTGCGAGCAGGTAAGCGACAGAAAGTTGATGTCAAACCCACGACCTTACCGCCCGAACTTCAATAGTGCAGCTACGAGAAATGGGCGAGACCGATGCCGCTGACTCAAGTGCCTGATTCGATTCGAGGGCTGAGCACAGCTGTAGGCTTTGCCTGCTCGCAGAGTAGCCCAGCTCAGCCCTTAAGCCCAAAACCCTAAGCTTCAGAATCTAAAGAATCGAAATCTAGATCTAGCGAGCCGGAGAGATTGGTTTCTAGCTCCATCCGCTGCTCCATTTGACGTAGAAAATAGCCTGTCATCATGGCGGATGCCAGCAGACTTGCTAAATTTTCACGGTCGGTACTGACTTGCACATTAAATCCATCTGAAGGCAAAACTCCGACCAGTCCTTGCACATTATGAGAAATAATTTGCTTAATCTCGCCGCTAACGGACTGTGCGACTCGGCTAAGCACTTCAGGCGGCTGATGCTGCAAGTAGTTCAGAAGCTCGTTAGATTTGCTGTCCTCATTCAGGCTGGTGAAGTCTGCATTTTCAGGGTTGAAAATCATAGAGATGCTGCATAACTGCTGTTAGCTTAACCGCTAAAACCACCATTCAAGATGCGTAAATCTCCACAGGTAAATCCAAGTAGAGCCCATCCGTTTGCCGATAAAATCGATGATCCGCAGCGGTTGCTAGTGACAGCTTAACGAATAATGACGCATACCGGTACTTTCCCCATCGGCAGCGCAGAGATTAACCCGGACGTCAGTCCTCTAGATCCGGCTCTTGAGCGTCTGTATCTTGAGCATCAGCTTCTGAGGGAAGGCCGGCCTGACTGGCAGAGTCTATGGCCGCGTCCGATAGCACAGCGCCTTCTGAAGGGGGCTTGCGACCAGAGAGCACGGCAATTTCCTCTGCGCTGCTCTGATCGAGCGGGTCAGAAGGCGCCTTCTCAATTGGCTGTGGTAGCGTGAGGCTGCTGATTTGAGGTAGCTTGTCAATTTCAAAATGCTGGTAAAACTTTTCGGTAATCTGTAGCCAGGAGGAGCGGCCATCGGACTGACGGCGTTTTTTGACGAATCCCTGACTGACTAGATCAGGCACGTGCTGGTACACACCCGAACCGCGCAGGTCGACGAGCTCGCTTTGGGCAATCGGGCCACGCAAGGCGATCGCTGCCAACGTTCGCAGTGCCCCGAGGCCAATATCCAGCGGCACAATCGTATCTACCAGCGGCTTGTAAATTTCTCGGAGCTGGAGCGCATAGCCCTCCTCGGTCTCCGCAATTTCGAGCGCGCCTTCCCGATGGGCATAGTCTCCCATCAGCTCGATCAAGCCTTCTTCGGCAGTGTCGCGATCGCATCTGGCCAACTCGGCAATCTGAGCAATTTTCAAAGGCTGCGCTTTGAGATAGAGAATGGCTTCAATGGTAGTGGCCAACCGAGACATCGTTTGCCCTTAGTATTTGCGAGTAGCTGCGTTTAATCCAAATTGCGACCTGTCAGCTCGACAAAAATATCTTCCAGGTTAGCGCTTCGCGTCATCATACCGGTTTTATCAGGCTGCTGGTCAAGGTACTGATTGGCTTCGGCCAGCGTCGGAAAGAAAAGATACTCCCAGCGGTCGTCCTTTTGCTTCATGACAATGCCTTCGCCATGCTTTTGCCTGAGTTCTGCTAAAGTACCGCTTTCAATGAGCTGACCGTGATCCATGATGCCAATGCGATCGCACAGATACTCCACCTCCTCCATATAGTGAGTAGTGAGCAGCATCGTCATGCCCTGGTCGGTATTCAGCTGGCGAATAATTTCCCACAGCCGCCGGCGCGTCTGCGGGTCGAGTCCCACCGTCGGCTCATCCAAAAATAAGATGCTGGGCTTATGCAGCAGGGCGCGAGCGATCTGCAGGCGGCGCTTCATTCCCCCTGAGAGGGTCTTTACCTTATCTGAAGCGCGCTCACTCAGACCCACATATCCTAGCCACTGACGAATATCTGTCTGCCGCTGGGCTTTGCGAATATGGTGCATCCGCCCGTGAAACTCCATATTCTCCCAAACTGTGAGATCGGCGTCGACACTCACTTGCTGAAGCACCACCCCAATCTGACTGCGCACCTGAGCAGGTTGACGGCTCACGTCGTAGCCCGCCACGACGATGTCCCCCTGCGTCTGCTGCACCAGCGTTGTCAGCATCCGAATCGTCGTCGATTTACCAGCGCCGTTGGGCCCCAAAAGCCCAAAAATCTCCCCCGGCTGAATCGCCAGCGACAGATCGTTGACCACACAGGTATTGTTATAAACTTTGTGAACGTTTTGTAGAGAAACTGCCGCAACCATCAATCCTTATCCCACAGAGCCCTTCTTAGCCTATAGCAATCAACCTTCCAATCAAAACTCCAGCCATCTCTTCGCATCGACACCCCCCTACCAAACATCGCATGAGAGCCAGAATCGATAATCAAGTCCTCTTTGTGCGCAACGAAGACACGCCTCCTTACAAAAAGAAGGGCTCCATTGTCCGCAACAGCTACTTTTGGGCGCTTAAGTCAATCGCAGATCGGGCCCCTTTTGAAAAAGACTGGGAATTTGAAGAGCGCGTATGGATTGCCCTCACCAGAATGCTCACCTCCTTTGCCGAATCTGGCTACCTCGGGCTCAAAGAAACCCAGCTAGAGTTTGTCAACGACGCTGAAATTCCACCGGTACTAAAACCTATGGCAACCTGGTACGACCCAGCAGAATACAGTGAAGACGAAGAGAGCTTGCCCTACTAGGTAAACAGCACATCAAGCAAAGAGAACAGCCGGTGAAAGTCAGATGTTGTCTGACCTGACCCTCTACGACCAAACATCAGGCTTACGAACTACATCAGACCTAGCTGAGCCAAAACGCCCTTCCCAGTCACCAGCTCGGTGATCAGCGCACCGACAAAGCCAATCATGGCAAGCCGACCATTCCAGGTCTCAGCAAACTCAGTAAAGCCGATTTTCGCAGGGGTCTTAGTCATAGGTTGATTCCTCACATTGGATTAATTCGCAAATCAGCTACGCAGCCTCTCAGCTCTGCAACCAACGATGTAAACAAATGTTAACCGATCCAGCGTGAATGTGACTATGGGCTTTAGCTCATCTCGATTGAGATAAGGAATATCGACAAAGTAAAGTTTCAGGCAAACCCTATCAGGAATTTTGGAGCACTTGCTCACCTGCCGTTAGCTCTGCCGCTTCTCGTTCCTTGTTCAGCCGTCGCCGCCGCGCATATAGCTGAATCGTAATTAAAAACGACAGCACCAGCCCTACGATCAGCCAGGTCGTCGCCCCGGTCGGAAAACTGTTTTGAAAAATAACCAGCATTACAATCGTCACCAGCAGCAGCGTAGGCGCCTCATTGAGGGCCCGCAGCTGCTTTGGCCCCCACTGACACTCCCCGCGCTCCAGCTTTTTCATCAGCCGTGAGCAATAGTGATGATAGCCTAGCAGCAGCGCCACAAACCCTAGTTTGGCGTGCATCCAGCCTTCGTGCAGCACGTCGGGCCGCTGCCAGAGCAGACCGACTGCCATCGCAACTGTCAAAATCATGCCCGGTGTCGTGATAATCCGCAGCAGCCGCTTTTCCATCAGGCCATACTGCTTTTTGAGGATGCTGCGGGCGGGTTCTGGCTCCTCCTCGGCCTCTACATGGTAGATAAACAGGCGCACCAGATAAAACAGTCCTGCGAACCAAACTACAACACCAATAACGTGAAACGCTTTAAACCAGTAATAAGCCATCAAGTAAGTCGCCGGAATACTTCTCTATTTTCTGCCAGCGGCTTGTATTTTGATCGCCTATCTCATAGGTTCTTAACGTTACAGTGACCGTTTATCGATTGGAAGCGCACTTCATGCAAGTTACCTGGCAGCCTATCAATGCTTACGAAGACATTCTCTACCACAAGGCCGATGGTATTGCCAAAATCACAATCAACCGCCCTCACAAGCGCAATGCCTTCCGGCCGAAAACCGTCTTCGAAATGTACGATGCCTTCTGCAACGCGCGCGAAGACACCACAATTGGAGTTGTGCTACTGACAGGTATGGGGCCTCATACTGACGGCAAATACGCCTTTTGCTCAGGTGGAGACCAGAGCGTGCGCGGTGAGGCAGGCTACGTTGGTGAGGACGGTGTGCCCCGGCTCAATGTCCTTGACCTGCAACGGCTAATTCGCTCGATGCCGAAGGTTGTGATTGCACTGGTAGCTGGCTATGCAATCGGCGGCGGCCATGTTCTGCATTTGGTCTGCGACTTGACCATCGCTGCTGACAACGCCATTTTTGGCCAAACTGGCCCCAAGGTTGGCAGCTTTGATGGTGGATTCGGTGCGAGCTATATGGCCCGTATCGTTGGACAAAAGAAGGCCCGAGAAATCTGGTATCTCTGCCGCCAGTACGACGCCGATCAGGCTTTAGAGATGGGACTGGTCAATACTGTGGTACCGCTAGATCAGCTGGAAAGCGAAGGAGTTCAGTGGGCTGATGAGATTTTGCAGAAGAGTCCAATTGCAATTCGCTGTCTTAAGTCAGCTTTCAACGCCGACTGTGACGGACAGGCCGGGCTTCAGGAATTAGCCGGAAACGCGACTCTACTTTATTACCTGAGTGAAGAAGGCGCTGAAGGTAAGCGGGCGTTTCTAGAAAAGCGCCCCCCTAACTTTAGGCAGTACCCCTGGTTGCCATAAGGTTTATAAGAAGAGAACCAAAGTTAGAACTGTTAGCTTGTCTTGATTGAGCTCTCCGAGTTTTCCCTAAGTGCTTTGCTTGCCGCGATACATAACTGACAGTATGAAGCCAGTGGGATCGCAGTTATTTATACTCCTTAAAGCTTGGCTTTGAAGCCTAGCAAAAAGTAGGAACTGCCGATGCTTCGACCGGATAAACCGTAGTGGTCGATACGGTTCTTGAGGAGGAACTCTTGACGATCCCCGCAGCGCCATCGCTCAATGCTTGAAAGGGCGAAACCGCTAAGCAGCAAGCTTTCCAAGTCGAACCAACCGGTGCGTTAAGCTGGCTGCATCTACCTTCTCGTCGTCCTTCATGTCGGTAAAATTTGCAGAGCCCACAGCGAGAGATTCCGTACTTTGAAACGGTCATAATTGAGCCCTTTAACCTTAACTTTCATGCCTATCATGGCTCAAACCAAGAACTCATTATTTAGCGCTTAAAAACCTAGATCCCCTGACGGTACAAGCGGAGTAAGCAAGGGGGAGCGGGCTGACAGCTTTATACTTTCTTTATAATTTGTTAAAGAAGCGACACACGTTTGACAGCAAGGTTCTAAGACGTTTTAGTAGGGTGACACTGCCTGGGGATCAGGCTCTTATGTGAGTAGCTGGAGATCAATTTCTGGGGATGTTTCCACATTCACATCCCAATTGGTTTAGCTACTGCCACCGTTTGGTCGCGCACAGCGAGCAAACCCTCCAGCGGTCAATTTCACCCTGTGGGCAGTGGCATCGGCATTGGGGGCACAGGGCTTGTGTCGTCTGCATTTCTCGGACAGCACTTGCCCATCGTTGGAAGGCTTCTGCAGGCGTTTGAGCAGCCGTCAGCGGCAGAGTGGGGATATGCCCGAGGTAGCTAGGGTGCTGACTCATCGCTATCGAGGGCTTTTGAGCGGATGCGGATTGAGCCCACTGAGCCGTTGAAAAGCGAATATTTTTGAGGGGTTGGCGCTGGTGACGGTTGAGCTTGCGCAGAATATTGAACCGTTCGTAGAGGAGGGTTTGCGCCCAGGCAGCCGTCGATGCCGCAACATAGAGCGTGCCCTGCTGAACGCTGACTGGGCGGGTATGACGAGCAACCGCGAACCCTACCGCTTTTGGCCATTGCTGCAGTACCTGGCGGAACTGTCGCTGGGCCTGCCAGCTTTCCTGACTTTCCAAGCCTTTGATCAAATTTCCTAAACCGTCTAATCCCATGGGCTGCTGTTAGCTGCGTGTTTTCTAGTCTTGCTTTTGACCTGGATTCGTCTGGCTTTTTTATTGGCCAGACTGTCACTGCTAGTCTTGATCTTTGGGACTAACTGATATATTTTACTGAACTGGCTGGTTCATTTACTATCCTTAATTT
>JBARVU010000213.1:0-2010 GCA_049646425.1 Phormidesmis sp.
CCAGTAATCGCCGCGCGCGTGCCCGCCGGCAGCGGGGTGATGCGTGAGTAGCTGGTACTTGGCCCGGTTCGCGCAACGCCTTCAGCGGCGGTTACTTGAGCAACCTGAAATTCGGTGGCGGGTAGAATGCTGATCTGCCCAGGCGCTTCAGCAGTAATGGTTTCTCCCTGGGCCTGGAGGGTGAAGCGGGGTTTGCCGAGGTCGCCGGGTTCGGGGGGCATGGCGCAGCCTGCGTATTCGGTGGCACTGAGGGTGACGGGCTCGGTTTGCGAAGTGAGTACAGCGGAGTTTGGCGGCAAGTCGACGCTGGTTTGAGGCGTGAGGGCGATGTTTTGATCGCCTAGGGTGGCCGAGACTTGGGCGTTTGGAGGGGCGATCGCACTCAGACAAATCAGCTCACCCGGCATCCTGGCAATGTCCGTAGCTGGCAGCAGCGTCCCGTCTGCGAACCCTACACCATCAGGCATCGGCGGCTCGTTCGACAGCCGCGTAATCAGCAGCGTCAGGCTCTCCTCGCCCTGGGTCAGCGTAAATGTATTTTCGCCTAGCGCCAGCGGTAAGGTCGGCGCAAAGTGACCGTCTTCGCTGCGATTTTCGACAGGTTCCCTGTTGATTGTGATGGGTTCATCAGGATCGGCGGTGCCGATAAAGAAAATGCGATCAGCCACCGTCTCGTGATCGACGGGCGGATAGGCAACAAACAGGCTGCCGGGAGAAGACTGCATTTCGGACTGCGCTAGCGTTGTCGGCGAAAGCTGTGCGAAGCTAGATGGACATACAACAACCGCTCCAGCCGCACCGCTTAGAATACCCAACGCTTTGAAACCCCAGTACCAGCCCATAATATTTGCTCCTCAGCTCGACTTTATCCATCAAGCAGCATAGCAAAGCAAGTCGAACCAGCATTATAGGTATTGGCACCATTTGCCTGATGAATGAAAAGTGGCTGTTACACCGAGGCTCAATCTGTACACCAGCTATACAAGGGCAAAGAGCTGACTGACTGGGCAGGAGAATTCAGGTAAAAGCGGCGAGGTGAGCATATCTGCTGCTGTCATCGTTGCGGTTAATACAAGCCGAGCGTTTTCTCGCCGATAGACTTCTACCTGCTGGGAAAATCTGTCAGCAATCCAATATTCCTGGGCACCTCGGACTGAATAAAGCTTCAGCTTGGCCTGCCGGTCTCGGCTGATGTTTTGGCTACCGGGTGACAGCACCTCGACTAGCAGTTCTGGCAACTCAGTGAGATAACCTGCTTCGTCTTCGATAATGGCCAATCTTTCCTTCGACACCCAGACCACGTCTGGAATGATGTTGTCGGCGTCCGATAGGATAATGCCCGGTGCGAAGATCGCTTCTCCTGAGCCAAACTGCCTTGACCAAATGCTGAGCGCACTGTATATCTCACCGCCTATTTGCTGGTGTTTGCGATGGGGCGACCGGGTCACAAACAGCTCTCCGTCGATAATTTCGTAGGTAATCCACTCGTTCTGAGGCATCAGCTCAAGGTCGCGAGTTGTCCATCTGATGCCGGTTGAGGGTTGACTGACCATGTTCACTACCCCAATAAATAGAGAAGAGATCACTAGCCTTTCAATATAGCGCAGCCGAAGCTACCCAAAAGATTTACCAGGAGACCTCTGGGATTCCTTAAGCGGAATACTAACCGGTTACGATCTATAACCTTGTGGCACAATTGACGGGTGAATCTGTACCACAGCAGAGCGGATAGATCGGCGATAGGGGATTATGACCAAGTTCGTGTTTGTGACTGGCGGCGTTGTTTCGAGTATTGGCAAAGGCATCGTGGCCGCGAGCCTCGGACGGCTGCTGAAGTCGCGTGACTATTCGGTCTCTATCCTGAAGCTCGATCCCTATATCAATGTCGACCCCGGGACGATGAGTCCGTTTCAGCACGGGGAAGTGTTTGTCACTGAAGATGGCGCTGAGACTGATTTGGATTTGGGGCACTATGAGCGCTTTACCGACACGTCTATGTCGCGGCTAAAT
>JBARVU010000214.1:0-3249 GCA_049646425.1 Phormidesmis sp.
TTTTGCCGAGCGCCATCGGCAGGTGCTACCAACACCTAACCGACGGCTAACCCCCACACTGAACCAGCAGTCTGGCGGCTAGGGTAACTTTACCCTTTAGCCATCCCGATGTGCACTACGTTGCGGGGTGGCTTTGCTCTTTTGAGTTCTGGTTTCCTCAACACCCATACCCGGAGACCAGATCTCATGCTTACGCTTATCGACTCAGGTGCCTTAGCGCCACTAACTTCCACTGCCTTCAGCCTCACACCTCCCGCCCCGTCGCCAGGTGCCGACCCTAACCGAGTCCGGCATCTGCTATTTGGCACTCTCGCTACGGTGCAAGCTACTATCCGGCACCTGCACCAGCTAGGCTACGCCGAAGTCAACGACTGGAGCGAGCCTATTGCCACCGGCAGACCGAATGAAGTCATGGCCATTTTGACCAAGCGAGTGAGGATAGAGCCTTAGAGAGAGGGATTGCCTTCTCTATTAGAGCAACCCCTAGAGGAGGCGATCGCATTTTCGTCATAGGCTCACAGCTAGGGCGAACCAAAGCCGAAATCAACATTCCGCTGAAGCGACCTCGATAGGAAGAAACCCTGAAAAGTACAGACAGCAAAAATCTCTAGGCTGTTAGTAATGCTTATGCTTGGCTGCGTCTAGAGGACTTGTTCTGTATCCAGCTCTGAATTCAGGAAAGAAAGTCCCAAGGCCAGACAAGAATTGTCTTCGTTTCCACTGACCTCATAGGACTGGGGCTCAACCGTTGTAGCGACGACCAGCATGTTTTCATCGAAGACTGTGCCCGCTATGTTACAGCTTCCTCTAAGCACCAGCAGATAGTTGCCCTGATACTCGTAGCGCTGAGACGATGTACTCCTGATAAACTGAGCGCTCATCCCCCCCTGTGGGTCGAGCGGAACATCATATACCCAGAGACCCTCTCGCTGATTCTCGAAGGGATAGATGCTCTCTAGATCAGGGTCACTTGTGTTGATTTGGACAGGCGTGTAGTCCTCGATTAAGTCCGTATTTGCAAAATCCGGCGGCGATGCGTAAGCCAGAATGAAGAAGCCGGTGCTTTCTGAGATCTCATGTCCGCTTCCAGGCGGATTAAAATAAAGAGAACCGGTCGGATAAACTCCCTTCGAATCGGTCTGCGTTCCCTCAATCGTGTAGACAGACTCGGTCATCGAATGATAGTGCGGCCCGACGCTGCCATTGGGAACGGTGTACCACAGGATGCTGATATGCTCAGTATCTGCCGCGCCTGAAAGAATGAGCTTCTCCAGATTCGGCCTGAAAGTAAAAAAATCGTAGCTGTTTGGATTTGTCGTCAAATCACTCAGGTCAATGATCTTTGAGTTTGCCAGACCACTCGCATCTGGCAAAGATTCCAATTCTGGCATGTCCGTGGCCGTTGAGTTGCCTAGCTGAGCGTTGACGCTCGCAAAAGACATCAGGCCCAAAAATGCTAACACACCTGTCTTTCTAAAATATTTCATGGCCATCAACTTCACTTTTGAGAAGAATACAAGCGACTGTGGTTTAGAGCGATGCCTTTAGCGCCATTCTCACCGCCGCTGAGTCCGCTGTCCAGCCGACGATGCCGCCCTGAGCCCTGACCATCTCTAGCGTGGATTGCTTAAAAGCCGGGTAATAACTCTCAGTGCAGTCCTCAACCAGAAGACACTCGTAGCCCCGATCATTGGCTTCTCTCATGGTGGTTTGCACACAGACCTCAGTGGTCACGCCTGTTAGCAAAAGGTGAGTGATGCCCTTTTCTTTCAGCACCTGCTGAAGGGAGGTGCGGTAGAAAGCGCCCTTTCCCGGCTTGGCAATGACGGTTTCTCCAGAAAGGGGAGCTAATTCGGCAATGATACTGTTCCCAGGTTCTCCCTTTACTAAAATACGCCCCATAGGGCCTTTGTCGCCGATTTTGAGACTCGCTTCTCCGCCTCGCTTCAGCTTTGCGGGAGGGCAATCGGAGAGATCCGGCTGATGGCATTCCTGAGTGTGGATAACGGGTAATCCCAGCTTTCGGAACATGTCTAGCAGTGACTGGAGCGGCGGGACAATTGCCTGAAGAGGGGTTACATCATTTCCCAGAGCAGCGCCGAAGCCACCTAGTTCCAAAAAATCTCGCTGCATGTCGATGATGACTAAAGCCAGCGCCTCGGGGACATCCGGGAGGGGGTAAGGGTAGGGCAGAGCAGAAGGAATTTCCATGGTTTTCTTTTATTCTAATGGCCTGCCATCCGCTGGCCGATGAGTCTGTAGTCAGCAGTCGCGATCGCGCTTTCATACACAAACTTGCCTTCGCTAATGACGATAACGCGATCACTCCCTACCCTGTTCTCACTGAGCCTGAGACATTGCATCAGGTGTCAGGCAAAACGTTTTTGGCGATCGCCCCATGCACCCCCCAATTCCCATCCACCACCTGCGTCACGCCAAAATCCACCGCGACCGACATCAGCGAAATGGCTTCATCTTCAGAGAGATCTTGGGTCGTCATCAAAAAGTGGCGCATCTTACGAAACGCATCGCGCATTGCCCCATCGACAGAAGAGTTGGCATAGATGTCTTGCTGAGCAGTTTCGCCCAGCGCATCTAGATAGTTGGCATAGCTGAAGCCATGAACAACATACTCGTCATCGGTTTCTAGCAGCGGATAGTCTAGCTCCTCTAGAATGGTGCCGGGTAAGTCGGCTTGCTTGTGAAGCGTGACTCTGATAACGCCCGTCAAGGAAGTCTCTATAGCCGTCCCAGCCAGCTCCGAATCCCCCTGAGCCGCATGCGGATCGCCCAACGACAACAGTCCGCCTTCTACCGCGACAGGATAGTACATCGTCGCCCCTCGGCCAATGCGCCAGTTGTCAATATTTCCGCCGAAGTACCCAGGCGGAATAGAATCGACCAGATCAGCTTCTTTGGGGGCCAGCCCAATCGTGCCAAAGTGAGGGCGAATCGGCACGCGCACGCCTTCCAATATCTCAAAGTCCTTATCGATAGTGCTGTGATCCACCGGCACACCCGGATAGTCAATGGTCTCATGAACAACGCCATAGGGATCGGTTTGAGGAACCCAACGATAGTTGTATACGGCCTCTGCCCAGTTCTGTTCCCCGGTGGCATCGATTTCATAAATGGTGATCACCTCGCGCGGCTTAGGCTCTTCAATCAGGTCTTTGTAGTGATAGCCCCACCAGGCCGCCGCGTTACTGCCAAAGGTTTTGCCGCGATACTCAGGGTTGGCACTGGGCC
>JBARVU010000215.1:0-6354 GCA_049646425.1 Phormidesmis sp.
GCAAAGGGCCAATCCCTTGAGCCCAGGCGATTGTTTTCAGGCCCATCGCCTGAGCAAGCAGCATGAGCCCGCCATAGTACAGCGGATTGAGCGCACTGCTAGCGTCTTGCATGAGGCTACCGCCGCCCCAGATAAAGGCGTCTGAGCGACGGAGCGCTGCCAGTACTGCACGTAGAGACTTGCGGGGAACGGCCTCTACCTGGAAGCGATCACGCGTTTCGGCAGGATTGCCAGAGAGCACAATCGGCGTGACCTGGGCAGGCAGCATCTGCAAAAGCGAGGCCAGCAGCGCCTCGTCGCCCCCATTTCCCATTCCGTAGTAGCCACACAGCACCGCTCGCATAATTTTCTGACCGGTTTTGGTCAGCAACGCCTGATAGATCTCTAGAATACAGAAGAACGCAGATCTTCAATGCCTATGCACGCTCTCTCAATTCCCACCTGGATGGTTCACGTCTCGAGCGTGATCGAATGGATCGCGGCCATTTGGTTTGTATGGCAATATGCCGAGGCCAGCGGCTACTTAGCTTGGCGCACCCTCTCTTTTGGGATGCTACCCGCTTTAATCAGCGCCATGTGTGCCTGTACCTGGCACTTTTTTGATAATTCGGAGGCGTTGAGTTGGTTGGTGCCTGTGCAGGCGGCGATGACGGTGGTGGGCAATGGGACGCTCTGCGCGGCGGCCTGGTGGATTTGGCGACAGTCGCAAGCGGAACCTCCTACAGATACTCAAGGAGGCTCTTAGACATGACTAAAGAATCGCTGTTTGCGCTGTCCCTCTTTCCCTATCTAGGGTTTTTATGGTTTCTGACTCGAACCAAGCAGACGCCTCGGTTAGCGCTGATCGGATTTTACGTGCTGCTGGTGTTTGTGGCGGTGACGATCCCAGCAGGTATCTACGCCAAGCAAGTCTACGGGACAGAGCTTGCGAACGTAGACTGGCTCCACGGCAGTGCCGAATTGTTTTTGACGCTCTCTAATATACTGGTGGTTTTAGGATTTCGGCAGGCGGCGATTAAGTATCGCTCGGTGACTGGTGCAAAATAAGTCGGTTGCCGTCGGGGTCGTAGGCGTAAATTTCCTGACCGTGGGAGCTATGTAGGATATCGCCAGGTGGGGGATAGCCGAGGTGGGTGAGGTGGGCGATCACGCCCTGCAAATCATCCACTTCCAAACACAAACTCATCGCCCCGCTGCCAGGGGCTGAAAACTCTTGAGCGCTATCCGCTTGAGGCGTAAAAATTGCCAGCCGCAGCCCCGATAGGCGAAATTCGGCATAAGTCGCTGTACAGGGCGAAGGTGCAGTCTTTAGAAACTTGCTATAAAAGTTCACCTGACGCCCTATCTCTGAAGTCGCCAATGCAACAAATGCCTGCTCGTAAAGGCTATTCGAGAGGACAACGCTTGTAGACATATTTCCTCAGGCATATTTTCTACAGACACTTCACTCACCCGTTGCTCGCAGCAGATCGTCTCTCATCAAAGTAATGCAGTCCCGCAGGCCAGTAAGCTTATTTTGAATGATGTCCCAAATTACTTCATCGCTGAGCGTGAAATACGTGTGAGCGATAATGTTGCGGAGACCGACAATTTTCCGCCATTCAATTTGCGGATAAGCTGAACGATAATCTTCTGGAATATTCTTAGAGCCTTCACCGATGATCTGAAGATTGAATACGACTGCGTCAAAAGTCTTTTCACCTTATACAAAGGTTGACTGAGTCATTCCAGTTGTGTAGCGTTCAATTTTGTCGATGCCGTTGAGAATGTCTTCAAGATAAAGTGTAAGGTCACGCGACACGAATAGCTTCCTCCAAGACAGCTTGCCTGATTTGGATTTTTAGGTCGCTCTTAATTACTAGGTCGACAGGGTGTTTAAACAGGTCTTCTAAGAAGAACTTAAGATCCATGTATCCATCGAATGTAGCCGAGCTGTTGAATTCTACTAAGAAGTCAAGGTCGCTGGCAGGGGTCGCCTGATCGCGAGCAACGGAACCAAACAGAGATAGAGACTGAACATCGAAGGTGCGAATGGTCTCAATGCGATCATGTAAACAGGTCAGAACAGCTTGGCGCTTCAGCCGATCCGAGGGGATGGACGGTGCAGCATTTCCAGATAGTTGTTGATCAGGCTGGCTAAGCATTATGCAGCTCTTTATTCTCTAGATCTCTCGTTACCGTTTTGAAGGTGTATGACTTTGATCGCGACTACTGCCCAAAGCTATGCCCTCTCGTCATCTGAACTTCATGACAGAAAAATACCCCCAAAGAAGGCAGATTTATTTTGAGAGCCGCGCTACCCTATAATCGCACCGATTGCGTTCGGCTGTGTTTTTCATTTTACAGTTATCTTACGATCAATAACTGTCAACACAGTCATCACACGAGCAGGGTTGATATTTTGAGAGGTAAATGCTGTGGTTTCCACACCGACAAAAACTGGATCGAGTCAGTCTATTGCCGACTGGCTAGGCGATGAAGCCGATAGCCTGCTGACCTATCGGGCCAAGGTCGATAAGAGCCAGCTACACCTGCCGGGGCCAGATTGGGTAAACCGAATTTTTGCGCAGAGCGATCGCTCACCTCAGGTACTCCGCAGCCTCCAGCAGCTCTACAGTGCAGGGCGCTTAGCCGATACTGGCTATCTCTCTATCTTGCCGGTAGACCAGGGCATAGAGCACTCAGCAGCAGCGTCTTTTGCGCCCAACCCGATCTATTTTGATCCCGAAAACATCGTCAACCTGGCAATTTCAGGCGGCTGTAATGCAGTTGCGACCACCTTAGGCGTGCTGGGGATGACCTCGCGAAAATACGCTCACCGCATTCCCTTCATCGTCAAGCTCAACCACAACGAGCTGCTGAGCTATCCTAAAGAGTACGATGAGACCATGTTTGCCTCAGTCGATCAGGCTTGGAACTTAGGTGCGGTGGCCGTTGGGGCAACTATTTACTTCGGCTCTCCCGAATCTACCCGGCAAATTCAGGAGGTTAGCAAGGCATTTGCCCGCGCTCATGAACTTGGGTTGGCGACTATCTTGTGGTGCTACCTGCGCAACGACGTGTTTAAGCAGGATAAGGACTACCATTTGGCGGCAGATCTTACCGGTCAGGCCAACCATATTGGCGTGACGATTGAAGCAGACATTATTAAGCAAAAACTACCGGAGAACAACGGTGGCTACAAGGCGGTTTCTGACGCTACCGGAAAATCCTACGGGAGAACTGACGATTTAGTATATTCAGAGCTGACCAGCGACCATCCGATTGATTTGACTCGGTATCAGGTGCTGAACTGCTATGCCGGTCGGGCAGGACTGATCAATTCAGGGGGGTCATCGGGAAAGAATGATTTTGCTCAGGCCATTCGCACGGCAGTCATCAACAAACGAGCAGGCGGATGTGGTTTGATCTCCGGGCGCAAAACCTTTCAACGAGACTTCAAAGAAGGCGTGAAACTCTTCCATTTGATTCAGGATGTGTATTTGTCTGACGAGATAGGGATAGCATAGCTTCCTTCAGGAGTTGTAACCGTTTGGCTAACTAGAAGAGCATATAGCCATCTACCTCTCAAGAGACTATTTCTAAAAGATAGTAGGCTGGTTGTGCTTCTACAGACAGAGGAAACAGCGAACTATCTTCCCTACACTTGATGAGCTGTCTATTAAATCGCCACTGGCAAGCCGGTCTGAAGCTCTAATACAGCGAATATCTGGCTGCCTGTTGATGATTAGAGGTTTTAGTTATGTTTTTTCACAAGAAAGAGTTAATTGCGAAAGAGGTCAAGGTTGAAGAACCCAACCCCCAATTTGCACAGCTTTTGTTAGAACAATTCGGTGGTGCTACGGGTGAGTTGACAGCTGCTTTGCAGTACTGGGTGCAGTCTTTTCATGTCGAGAATCAAGGCATCAAAGACATGTTACAGGACATTGCAATTGAGGAGTTTAGCCACTTAGAAATGGTTGGCAAGCTGATTGAAGTCCATACGAAAGGGGCAAAGCAGGCTGGACAAGAAGCCGCTTTCAACAGCAGCTTATTTGCCGTACGGGGTGTTGGCCCTCACTTTTTGGACTCTCAAGGGTCGGCCTGGACAGCTGCTTATTTGAATGAGGGCGGCGATGTTGTTCGCGATCTGCGCGCTAACATCGGGGCTGAAGCGGGCGCTCGTCAAACCTACGAGTCGCTGATTAAGATTGCACCTGATGCCGGTACCAAAGAAACTTTGGTACATTTGTTGACTCGTGAGATTTCTCACACGCAGATGTTCATGAATGCGCTGGACTCACTGGGCAAGCTAGACGATCCTTTCTTTGGGAATGTGCAGCCTGACGATACCGTAGATATTTACTACAACTTGTCTACTAACGGCAAAGATGGCGCGGATAAGAGAGGTCCTTGGAACTCTGATGAGAACTTCCGATACATTGCTGATCCGATGAAGGAAATGAGCAAATAACGTAGAGATTGTCGGAGAAACCACCAGGCTAACAACTTTCTGTCATACGGTTTAATCTCATTTTTTGGAGTTTTGAGATAGGTAAGCCCAGGGTGATCGCTCTGGGCTTTTGAGTGCGAAGAAACAGAATCTCTGGTACCGTCTATGTCCTACCTACCTACAATTTCTCGATTGTCAGATAGAGTAGTGATCTAGACAGCCTAAAGACTTCTGACCAAAGACCTCTGGGAAGGCGCAAGGTTGACGGTCTCCTCGGAGCAGAAGAAATGATTTACTTACCTTTGTTCGCAATCCTCCTTCTGGTTTGCCCGCTGCTGTCTGCGATCACGGTTCGTCGATCTCTTTCAGTTCGCTGGCACCCGGCTCTATTAAGCGTTTTTATCTTTTATGGGCTGCTGCCGCTGCTAGTCGCTTGGGCTGGCATCAGTCTCGCTGATCGCTTTGGCTGTACAGCTGAAAACATTGTCTTTCAATGCCCTGATTCTCCGCAGCTAAGTGGACTCATTACAGCAATGGTGTTTGCTCACTGGCTGGCGATCGCGACCCTCTTATCAGCCGCGCTAGGCAGTATCGGACTCCTCGTTTCATTTTGCTCTCAGGTCAATGCTTCCAGGCAATCGGATGCTGTTTCAGCAAGCCTCCCTGCCGCTTTTTATCGCAGCCGTCGTCATAGCGTGATTGCTGGCCTATGCGCGGCGATCGCCCAACGATGGCAGCTGCCTGTCTTCGGCGTACGGGCTGTAACTGTTGCTGCATCAGTCCCCCTCTCTGGGCTCGCTTTGGGCATATATCTTTGGTGCTGGCTGGCGTTCCCGCTAGAACCTTCTAGCGAATAAGCTTCTTAAAAGCAGTCTGGTAGAATAGAAGCGACTTTGAGGGCGTTTTACGTAAGAGGGATCGAGAGATTGCTATGAACCTTTTAGAAATTCCAGCAAAGCCAGTCGGAGAGAAACGGGTCGCCTTTTATCACCTAGAGTGGCCAGCCTTTAAGCAAATTCAAAAGTTACTAACCGAGCGCACCCGGGCTCGGTTCACGTACGATAGCGGCGTTCTAGAAATTACGATGCCCCTCGAAAGCCACGAGCGGTTTGCTCGATTGATCGAACTTTTCATCAGAATATTGGTAGTAGAGATGGGCCTGATGATCAAGACCATGGGATCTACGACGCTTGACCGGGAGGATTTGCTTAAAAGTGCTGAGCCCGACAACGGCTATTACATTCAAAACTTTAGCTCAGTGGCTGACCATACGATTGATCTGAACATTGACCCTGCGCCTGATTTGGTCGTGGAAGTCGATATCACCAACACGGATATCAATAAAAACTTGCTGTACGCGAGCATCGGCGTACCTGAATTTTGGCGATTCAATGGGCAGGAATGGCGGATTTTGTGTTTGGAGACAGGCGGTTATGTTGAGCGCGATCGCTCTCCCACTTTTCCCGTCGTCGAAAAAGCAGATCTCTACAGCTTTTTAGAAGCAGCATTGCTGAACGAAGTCGCTGCCGAAATCAACTTTCGCCAGTGGGTACGCGAGCAGCGATAGCAGCAGCATGACCAATAACAGATGGACATTTCCAGACCAGTGCTTGCGCGATCACGATGCCTATGACCCCGCTCTCGACTTCAGATATTTCTTAGAAGACGGCTGGTCTCTATAACGAGGTATGACCTACAGACTTCACAATCCAGGAATTACCCTTTCTACTGGTCGGCAAGAAGTTACCGCTATTCCTGAATTTGTCCGAGTTGACTATTTCAGGTTTGGAAGCTGAGTACGGAGTTTTGTCCTACGCCACCCCGTAATCGGTATAGGGTCGCTTGTAGGGCGGCTGCAGTCCTAGCACAATGTCTTCGCGAGCGACACCCATTGCCATCAAGTCTTCAGCTGGATCTTGATC
>JBARVU010000216.1:0-6072 GCA_049646425.1 Phormidesmis sp.
TTTCAGGGCGAATGGAAACGTTGTCAGCGACAGAGAGCTTGCCATTGACGACGAAGCCATTGTCGCCGCCGCCGATACCGACGTAGTTGTAGCTAGGAGCTTCTTGAGCCTGAGCGCCGAAGGGAACCGCGATCAAAGCAGCGGCAGCAAGACCTAGCGGAGCCCAAATACGAGAGAATTTCATGGAACTGTCCTCAAAAGGTGGAGAGATAACGGAGAATGAGAGAGGAGCGATTTGGAACTTCTGCGGCCTCTACGCTTTTCTAGTGGGCTGGTTTGCTAGGGGTTTCCTAGGGGCGACACGCAAAAAGGAAAGGTTGAGAAGAGTGCGAAAGAAAGTGTTGTTTGGGTTGGAAACCGGTGCTTTGTTTCGCATGTTTAAGTTGTATCTTGTGGCACCTGAGATTGCGCTAATACTATGGGACACTTCATGGAGGTGGCCTAGCGAAAATATCCTCCTACGGACGTAATATCGTTATTTCAGTATGTGCCAGTTATCACTGATGGCCGCAGCTTACGGGGTTGTGATCTAGGTGGATAAGCGGCCTTTTTGATGGGGTAGGGAGCTACCGTGTACGCATAAGTACGAGAAGCTAGAAGATCGGCTGGTGGCCTCGATTGCTGACCCACCCCGTCCCTGCGGGCCACCCCGCCCTAGCGGCGATTCATTTCAGGCTAGGAAGGCACAGGTGGCTCGACCACCTCAAAAGCAAGCCGGGACAACTCTCCTCCTCGGAGGAGTGCCCGCAGGGTGAGGTGGGTCGGTAACTCGGGCCACTCAACCAGTGTCTTACACTCGCATATACACGGACGGGAGGGACACGAAAGGGGAGAGAGGCTCGATCTTGCATCGCTATCAAGAGAGAAGGGACAGTAGAGAAAAACTGAGGGAGAGCGCTGATGAATGGTTTGGTGACTGGCACAGATGGCCGCTGCCGCTGCTGGTGGGCGGGAGACAAGGCCGATTATTTGGCTTATCACGACCATGAGTGGGGCGTGCCCGTGGCAGATGACAACCGGCTATTTGAAAAAGTTTGCCTGGAGGGCTTTCAGGCAGGGCTGAGCTGGCTGACGATACTGCGCAAGCGGGCGAACTTTCGAGCGGCGTTTGCGGGGTTTGATTTTGAGCAGGTGGCCCGGTATACCGAGGCAGATGTGGAGCGGCTGCTTCAGGACAAGGGCATCGTCCGGCATCGCCGCAAAATAGAGTCGGTGGTTAATAATGCGAGGCGAGCGGGCGAACTGGTTGAGGAACACGGTTCTTTGGCAGCGTACTTTTGGCAGTATGAGCCAGCGGCCTCTGCTCGCCCTCAGCAATACGATGCGGAAACGCTGATGACCCTGAGCAAAACGCCTGAATCGACAGCGATGAGTAAGGATCTTAAAAAGCGAGGCTGGTCGTTTGTGGGGCCGACCACGGCCTATGCCTTTATGCAGGCGACGGGGATGGTGAATGACCATGTAGAGGGGTGCGAGTGGCGATCGCCCACCGAAAAGCTCAGACAGCAGTTCTGCCGTCCAGGTACCGAAATCGTTTGAAGGGTGGAAACTCTATGACGCGCTCGATGCTGAACAGTCGCCCGGCGCACAAATTTTAGGCAACCCCTTAACCGCAGCGTCACGATCAGGGAGAATGAAAGTATTAACTTTTTCAAAGCCCTCTTTAAAACATCGCTCCATCAGCGTCGGCGTTTTATAGCTTTGAAATGTAGACGTATTAGGACATCGCTCATGACAGCCACCCAAGTCAAGTCAACATCTGCCTTCCCGATCAATTTAGGTGCTTATCAACGCATCTCCCTCGACCCTTCCACGAATAAGCTGACCGACGAGCAACGGGAAGCGCTCAAGGCGAATATTCAGCTCTGCCGTGAAGCGATTGTGTTCTTCACCGCGACAGGGGGCGCTCGTGGCGTTGGCGGTCATACGGGTGGGCCTTACGATACGGTGCCCGAAGTGATGATCATGGATGCGCTGTTCCGGGGCAATCCTGACAAGTTTGTGCCGACGTTCTTTGACGAAGCCGGTCACCGGGTAGGGACTCAGTACCTGATGGCGACGCTGAATGGCGATTTGCCTGCTGAGGAGCTGATGAAGTACCGCGCTGCTGGTTCTAAGCTGCCTGGTCATCCGGAGCTAGGACTCACGCCGGGTGTGAAGTTCAGCTCGGGTCGCCTGGGTCATATGTGGCCGTTTGTGAATGGTGTAGCGATCGCCAACCCCGGCAAAACCACTTTCCTCCTCGGCTCTGACGGCGCTCAGCAAGAAGGCGACGACGCTGAAGCCGCCCGCTTAGCCGTAGCCCAAGGCATCAACATCAAGCTGATCATCGACGACAATGATGTCACCATCGCCGGTCACCCCTCCGAATATCTGAAGGGCTACAGCGTTCAGAGCACGCTAGAAGGCCACGGTCTCAAGGTGCTAGTCAACGACGGTGAAGATATCGACGCCCTATACGCCAATATCTGCGAAGCCATCAGCACCGATGGCCCGATTGCCGTTATCTGCAAGCGCCCCATGACAGTGGGCATCGACGGGCTAGAGGGCACCACCCACGGCCACGACGTCATCCCGACCGATTTGGCCATCCAGTATCTAGAAAAGCACGGGCAGCAGTCAGCCGCTGACTACCTCAAAAATATCGAGAAGCCCAAGCACGACTACACGTTCAAAGGCTCTAGCAGTGACCTGGGTTCCAACCGCAACGTGTTCGGGCAGGCCATGGTCGAAGTGCTGGGCGGCATGAGCGACGCTGAGCGCAAGGAAAAAGTGCTAGTCGTCGACTGCGACCTCGAAGGCTCCTGCGGTCTCAACCACATTCACAAGGCTTACCCTGAGATCTTTGTCAGCGGCGGCATCATGGAGCGGGGCAATCTCTCGGCGGCGGCAGGCTTTGGCATGCTAGAAGGCAAGCAGGGCGTCTTCGCGACCTTCAGCGCCTTTTTAGAGATGTGCATTTCTGAAATTACGATGGCCCGGCTGAACAAAGCCAACCTGCTCTGCCACTTCTCGCACTCCGGCATCGACGACATGGCCGACAATACCTGTCACTTCGGCATCAACAACATGTTCGCTGACAACGGGCTGGACGACAGCTATGAAACTCGTCTGTATTTTCCAGCTGATGCGCATCAGATGAAAGCCTGTGTGAACAAGGTATTCAACGATCCCGGCCTGCGCTTCATCTTCTCGACTCGGGCCAAAGTGCCTATGCTGAACGATGCTGACGGCAAGGTGCTTTATGGTGAGGGCTATACGTTTGTCCCTGGAAAAGATGACGTAGTTCGCGAAGGCACAGATGGCTACATCGTTAGCTTCGGCGATGGACTGTACCGGGCACTCGACGCCGTGGAGCGACTGAAGGAAGAAGGTCTCAATATCGGCCTGATCAACAAGTCCACGCTTAACGTCGTCGACGAGCAAATGCTAGAGAAGGTCGGCAGTTCCCCACTGGTGATGGTTGTTGAGTCATTCAACGAGAAAACCGGATTGGGCGCTCGCTACGGTACCTGGCTACTGGAGCGGGGCTATACGCCGAAGTTTGCCCATGCGGGCACGCATGAAGAAGGCGGCGGCGGTCTTTGGGAGCAGTTTTATCACCAGGGACTAGATCCTGAGAGCATCATGCAAAAGGTGAAGAAGCTAGCGGGCTAAGCCCTGTCTTTTGACTCCTGCGAGGACCATTCGCTGCGTTGAGACTGTGCAGCGAATGGTCTAAAGCAGCGTCATTCAAAAAAACTGACTGGAGCACACGCGATGCTTGAGCAAACTAGAACGGTTGATGGGGAAACCCTGCTACCGTTGCCTGCGGACGCGCTAGCGGCAATCGGGCTTCAACCGGGCGGGCAGGTAGAGGTCACCGTGGTAGGAAAGTCTCTGGTGGTGCAGTTGCCACCGAATGAGAAGCCGCCCGACTCTGAGTTTGTCCAGGCATTTCAAGATGTAATGGAAAAACGCCGTGCTGCCTACGAAGAGTTGGCTTAGCAGAGCTAGCTTAGAAGCGATGAGGTTTCCAACGCTGCCTGAAGTTCTATTCATTTATCGGCTGATCGTGGCTGAAACGGGTGGTCAGCTAGGTCTCAGGGATCAGGGCTTATTGGAATCAGCTTTGAAGGCGGCCGAGAATCGTCATTATTACGACCAGGCCGACGTGATCGCTTGCGCGGCTACCTATGCCTATCACTTGCGTATGGCTCATGCTTTTATCGACGGGAACAAACGGGTTGCTGCGGCGGTGTCAGAGACGTCTTTGTTATTCAATGGCTGGCAGTTGGACTTGGATAATTTAGAGCTAGTGGACATGTTTTTGAAGATTGCCGACGGTGCTTTGCGGCGAGATGCCATCGAAGATGCTTTTCGGCACCGTGTTGTTTCGACAGGAAGTTGAAAACTTGTGCCTCGTTGAGTTAACAAGAAGTGCGTAGAGCGCGCTCAGTTTAGTGCTGAGGGTTACGCCGCAAAAGTTTCTTTCTCCAGAGGCATAGCGTTCCAACAACTCTTCAGCGGTCATGATACTGATTTTCAGGACACGATAACGTGGACAGACTGCTCAGGCCCCTGAAAGGGCTGGGTCTTTCAGGCTGTTTTAGCTTTACCTTCACCCGGTCAATCAGAGCATCTCTTATTTTTGTCCATTCTGTTGTCCAGTCGTTTTCAATCTCTACCCAGTTCACGCCATACTGCTCGCATTCTAACCGGAGAAATTGGCTGAACTGTTTTAGCTCGATGAGCGATCGCCTCAAAGACATCTCATCATACCCATGTGACCAGCAGTGCTGATTGTTCTCAGCGTAAGCTTGAACATCTTTCAGCCTTCTTTCCACATCAAAGTCTCCATAAAGAAGAAAGACCGAAATCGCAGCGCCTTCCGAGGCGAGCATCGCCACCGTTCGCGGATGGAGATAGCACGATTCAAAGACTTTGGCCCGGTACGAGATATCTTTCCCCATATTCCGAATCGCTTTCTTCAAAAAAAGCTGTACTGGTTCCATCCGAGCGGCGTGATCTTCAGGGGGCAAGGTATCAAACTGGACACCGAATGAGCCAGGATAGCCATTCTTCATCGCATTGACTAAAGTGTCTCCATGAATAACCGGGACATGAAGCGTGTCGAACAGAGAGGCTGCTAGGAGAGATTTGCCAGTCCGAGGAGCTCCGCCAATCAGAATATTGAGGTGTGGTTTGATCGTCAAAATATGCTGCCGCCAGTTCAGTATCATTCTCGAAGCATGTAACCATGTCATTGCGTAGTGAGATGACCCAGACTGATTGATAGAAGTAGATATGCTCCTTGTACAAATGGCATTTTTAGAAGAGGGACGGAAAATTGCGACGACCGTTTACAACGCGCAAGATTTCGATGCCATCGTCCAAAAGCCTATAGAAAATGATGTAGCCATCTAGAAAAATGCCTCGGAGATTAGGCCGAGTAGAGTCGTAGCTTCTGCCACTGTTTGGAAAAGCAACAAGCTGCTTGCATTTTCGATCAAACGCACGAAAGAATCCTTCGCCTGCTGCGACGTTGTTTTCGGTGAAGTAATCGGCAATCATCAGTGAGATCTCTACTGGCAAGCTCATTGATGACATAGCGGCTCATCTCTGGCCAGGTTTTTGAAACCGCTTAAGGATTCCATTGACGAAAGTTTCTCCGTCGACAGGAGGCACAGTATTCGAAGCCTCAATAGCCGCGTCAACTTTCGCGCGTACCGATTCAACCCATTCGGCATCAGAGCGCTCGTATTCATCTAGTAACCGCAGCGCAACTTCTATGACCTCTTCGGCGGATCGGTACTTACCAGCCTGCAACTTAGCTTGAATAAAGCGTTCTTGCTCAGTAGAAAGACTGATACTCATGGGAACCTCTGGCTAGGACATATGGTAATTTTAGACTTGGTTTCTGAGGCTGGCTGGCTGTCTGGGAAGACTTTAAACTTTGCTCCTCAAAGGGTGTGACCTAAATTTGATGTGAGTTTAAGAAGCGAGAGAAAATCCATACTGGTTAATCTTCGCCCAAAATTGGGGCCATCTACCCTTTGTATAACTGAGTGTTCTTAGACTCAACACGACAGC
>JBARVU010000217.1:0-7528 GCA_049646425.1 Phormidesmis sp.
GGATGCGATCGCTCTCTAAAACTCGATCTGAAGCCTTGACCTTGACCATTTTGATATCTTTGAGGTCGACCTGGTTGCCATTGGGGGGAAGCGATTGCCCCGACCCTGATGGGCCAACCGGCTGCTCTAGCTGCCCTGGCCGAAAAGATCGCCACTGGTCAGCCAATAGCGGCGGCATCATGCTTAGCGTATACTCACTCGCTGGCCCTAGCGGCACCCCGCCCACTGCACTCATCCCCTGACTCAGCGCAAAGTCGCAGAGATCGGTGAAAAAAGGTGTCAGGATCTCTCGCTCGACCGCAAAGCTGAGGCGAATCCCTGCCTCCGAGTAGTCGGCAATATGAGCATCTGGCCCGCCCCTATGGAGCATTTGATAGTTTTTATAGGCTGCCTGTAAGTCCTTTTGGCTGGCTGCTTGCAGACAAAACCAAACGCTGTTGCCTATAGCCGCGCGAACCTGCTGCTTGAGATCGGTGGCGTTGGGCAGCGGCGTATGGCTCACCTGAATCTGAAGCTGTTCAATATGCGCTTCTTGTCCTTGAATGCTGTCTTCCTGCACCTGAAGTTCAGTTTTCAGGTCGGCAAATTGGCGCTGCTGCTCAGTAGAAAGCTGATTGATTTTTTCTTCTAGCAGCTCAATCTGAGCTTTCATCGTGAGAATTTGTCCGTCTTTCTCGGTCAGCAGCTCGTCTTTTTTGATGATGAGCTGAGTCTTTTTCTTTACCTCTAGGGCATTGAGACCGGCTCGAATCAGATTAAAGTACTTGATGTCGGCAATATCGACCGCCTGCGGGGCAGCCTCCGGCAGGTACAAAAACCCCTGACGTTGGCTCATCTGCACCACTAACAGGTGACCCTCCAGATTTTCAATCGTAAGCTGCCGGTCTTCTGCCTCGCCTGTGCTCCCCCCACTGACCTCCTCCAGCACGCCTCGATAACGCCGTTTGCTGTAGTAAAACTCCACATGCAGCGAGACTTTAGGGTCATTAGTTGACTTGAGTTGACTGACAGATGCTGGCAGATGAGGAAGCGGTACATGAGGCAGCGGTGAATCAGGCAGCGGCAGATCAGCATTGACCCTGCTCACCTCAGCATTCTGCGCACTAGCGGCTGAATAGGTTTGCGGCTGCTTAGCTGTCGCATCGACCTTAAACGAAATCGAGCTACTCGCTACCGTTTTATCGTCGATCTGCCGCTGTAGATTCAGCGCAATTTCTCTGGCCACTTTACTGGCTGCATTCGCTGTCGCCGTCTCTGATTCAACAGTCACAGCAGTGACTTCAGACACCCGGCTAACTTCACCGGCTGCAAACGGCTCTAGATCTAGAGCGCTCTGGCTGCCCGCTTCTGCGCTCTGTCTACCTGTCTCCTGTCCACCCATTTCTGGTCTGCCTACTTCCTGAACCGACCAAGGCCGAATGCCATCCCCCCCCACGCGAGATTTCGCTGGGCGCACGCCTACTAGCTCTAGTTCAACGGTGCGCTGCCCCTTCCATTCATTCAGACGCAGCTTGTAGGCGATATCGAGTGCTCTGGGCAAAGGATAATAAGTGCCCCATCGCCAGGCGATCGCCTTCATCGCCGTGGGCGCTCCCCCGTTAGGCGGCGTATGGGCAACTGACAGCTTCAGATGGCTATTGGTTTTGCCAATCACCTTTTGCTCCACGACGGTGACATTCGCCGTCCAAAAGACCGGATCGGGATTTTCAATGCCGCAGGGATGGATCTTATCAATTTGGGTAAAGAGCGCCAGGTCTATCTCAGTCAGCTGGGCCTGAACATCGGCTGTGACCAGCGGCTTCAGATGATCGCTCTGAAGATGCTGACAGGCGAAATTACTCAGGCGCGACTTCACCTGCCGCAGCTTACTGGCCTGAAATGAGAAACCGCCCGCCGCGCGATGGCCCCCGTATTTGTCAAGCAAGTCATCACAAAATTGCAGCGCTTCAAATACGTTAAATTCTGGAATGCTGCGAGCAGAGCCTCTAATTTCTTTTTGGGCTTTGTCTTCATAAGTGCCAATAAAAACCGGCACGCCGTAGCGCTCCACCAACCGCGAGGCCACAATTCCAATCACGCCGTGATGCCACTCGGGCTGGACGATCACCAGCACCCGCTCTTTTTGCAGGTCGAGCAGGCTCCGATCTTGCTGGTCTTCGCACCACTCCACTGCCTGCGTTTCGATGATTTCGCACATTTGGCGGCGCAGCTTGTTCGTCTCCTCGCACTGCATCGCCCGCTGCAACGCCACCCCAATATCGTCAGTCGTGAGCAAATCGATCACAATCTGCGGGTCGGCAATGCGCCCGACGGCGTTGATTCTCGGCCCTAAGCGAAAGCCAATTGCCTCGGGCTTTAAAGCGTTCTCTTCGCTGAGCCCGGCCACTTCAATCAGCGCCTGTATGCCAGGAATGCGCGACTTGGGCAGCAGCTTCAGCCCGCGTTTTACCCAGCGGCGGTTGACCCCGGTGAGCGGGGCCAGATCCGCAATCGTGCCCAGGGTAAACAGCGCCAGCAGGGTCGCCGTCAGATCCTGCATTTGATCCATTCGCTGGGCCAAGCATACGGCCAAAATGTAAGCGACGCCGACGCCTGCGACGCCCCGATAGGGAGACGCCTCGCGAATCAGCTTAGGATTCAAGATGGCGTTAGCCGGGGGAACCTGCTCGGGGACTTCATGGTGATCGGTGAGGATGACGGTGAGGCCCAGCTCTCGGGCTCGGGCGACCGGCTCGTAGGCGGCGATACCGTTATCTACCGTGAGAATAATCGACCCGCCGATAGCATAAAAGTCTTCGACGATGCGCTGATTGATACCGTAGCCTTCGTCCATGCGGCTAGGGATGGCATAGTCGACTTGAGCGCCCAGGTAGCGGAGCGATCGCATCAACAAAGCCGTACTGGTCATACCATCGGCGTCATAGTCGCCGCAGATCAATATCTTCTGCTGCGCGTCAATCGCCTCGACCAGCAGATCCAGGCTCAAGTTGAGATCGGGAAACTCATCTAGAGGAGAGGGCAGCAGCAGCGTTTCCGGATCGAGAAACTCCCAGGCTTGCTCTGGCGTGTAGATGCCCCGATTAATCAGTACCTGAGCGAGCAGCGGAGAAAGGGCCGTGGCCTGAGCAATTTGCTTGGCCTGGTTTTTTTGCGCAGGAAAAATTTGCCAGCGTTGAGGCGGCACCTGCCTGTGTGTAACAGGTGATCGCTGCTTGGCGGCACTCTCCAACTCAGTGGCAGGCTCAGTGTCAAGTTCAGTGGGCGGAATGGGCTGTTCGGGCACGTGAGTAATCGTTAGATCAAGCGCGTTTACTTTATCGTCTGTTGTTGAAATTGGGCAATGCCCCTTGCAAAAGAAGATAGAGCACAGCCAGCCCTTCAGAGAATTCCAAAGGGCTGGCGATAGATCATTTGATCTAATGATAGTAGAAGCCTGTCTGAATCAACCAGTCTGTATCAATCGGACTTAATACACCAGCACCCGGCCATCATTGACGACGTGGACAGCGCGATCGCTATCTGTGCCGCTGGGCAAAAACTCAATCTGTAAAGTGCCCACTTCTGGCCGATGCAGTACTGCCTTGATCGCCCGGTTCTGCTCATTCCAAAACACGAGCGACATATCGGCATCCGCACCCACTATCGTCTCAACCTCGAATTCTGCCTGGGGCCTGAGCCAGTACATATCAATATCGAGAACGCGCTCCAGGTTGATCCGCTCTTGAGTGCGGTTGACAAATTGAATGGTGATAGGCTGACCGGGCATGAAGCGAATTTGATTAGAGCCGCAGCGGTAGGTGCAGGGTTGGGCAGCCCAGGTGGCGGGGGCAGAGAATGAGACCGCCAGCATCGTAATCGCCGCTAAACTGCCCAATCTCCGCCAGCCGCCAATCCCCTGAGAAAATCGCTTATTCATCGCTGCATATCCTGAATTTTGGTCTACAGCTAGGTTTCCCGTTAGCGAGCGACCTGCGACCTCCGCTTGAGGAAGACCAGTGCGATCGCCCCCACCATCAGACCCAACACCTGACCCGGTTCTGGTACAGAGGCCAATGGATTACCGGGGGCAGTCAGGTCGTTTTGGCCGTCCTCGACTTCGCGATCAAAGCGATCTTCGCCGGCTTCGGCGGCTCTGAGCAGTTCTCGCTGCCGTTCGTCTACCAGTACCAGCATCGACGAATAGGGGGTGACGACGCCGGTGCGTTTGGCGATCGCATGGACCGCATCGAGCGCTGCTACCTGAGTTGTATCGAGCTGGCGGCTTTGCTGCTGGATCAGCTGACGGGCGGCGATCGCTTCCAACCTGTCCCTGGTTTCAGCAGCAGTGCTGTCAGCAGAGTTGGTCTCTACTGTCCAAAGATAGCCATCGAGGGCGGTTGCTTCAGCCGAGGTCAGCGCCATCCTTTGCAGCACAGCAGTGACCTCGGTTTCGACCCCGCCCCGGCTAGCCTGAATCTGCTGCAACAGAGTATCTTCATAAGCCGAAGGAATTCTGCCATCGACATGTACCATCCACAGTGGGGCGTTCAGTTCAGGCACTTCGACCTGATCGTTTGCGAGTTCGTAGCTACCTTCGTCGGTCAGTAACAGCACCGCGTCGTAAGCGTTATCGCCTCGCTGCGCTGCAAACTGCAGGAGCATATCAGCGGGCTGCAAGCTGCCGTAGAACAGCGTGCTGTCGATATTCAGGGAAGACTCGGCAGTAGGGAATGCGCCAGCCGTGGGGTTAGCAGACGTGAGATAGAAGTCGAGGCTGTCTACCCTTTCAAGCTGTTGGACGGCTTGCTTCAGGGCTCGGGCGTGCTGGCCCATGCTGTAGGAAGTGTCGACCACGATGGCCAAACGCTGACCGGTCAGACGCTGCTGTATTTGGGCGGTCAGGGGGGTGGCGGTGACTTGATAGCCTTCTGCCAGTTGTACGGTGTGCGATTTGGCTGGGGAGGGTTGAGTCGCGATCGCCGCTTCAAACCACTCATCTTCTGCCAGCGTCACCTGCGCCTGACCGCGTAAATGCGCCGTTTCATCTGTCCAAAAGATATTGCGCTTTTCGGTGAGCTGAGGCAATGGCCAGGTGCCGTCCTGCTGCATCACCTGATAGCGCATCGTCATGTACAGTTCTCCAGGAACTTGCTGCGTGCGATTTTCACCCTCAAAGCTAGAAGCGGGGATCGGGAACACCCGCAGCCGGTACTGACGCGGGCCTACCTGCTCTAATAGCGCTGGGTCAGTTGCTCGCTGAAACTTTGCTCGCTCCACCTCACCCTGATACACCTGCTGCGCCGCGCCCCGAGGAGACACCACAGACTCAAACAGCTTAGGAGTCTCAGCAGTGCCCAGCCACAGACCGCTAATAGCCGCGCTTTCGGGCAGCGCAAATGAGTAGAAGATCTCCTGGTCTTCGACAGTGAAGTTTTCGTACTGCTCTTGAATTTCGACCGTTGCCCAGTCACCTTGCTCAGTGACAGTGACGGCCTGACTGGCTAAGCGCACTACTTGCTGATCGAGATTGAGCAGTCCGGCTTCAGTTTCATCGCGGTTGGCTGTGGCCTGAAGCGCTTTGCGAATGGCGGGCCGCTGCGCTTTTTGAATCGGCACATCAAAAAACTGGGCGTACAGCTCGTCAGCTCGCTCAGCATCGCCGTCTTTACCGCGATAGAGAAAGGGCGAAATCAGCCCGTTATGAATATTTTGGACAAACTGCGCGCCAGCTTTTGGCAGGTCAAAGGTAGTGCGATACATTTCGCGCAGCTGATTGCTGCGCGACCAGGGGCTGAGGTAGCGGTAGCGGTGAAGATAGGCGTTGGTCAGCCCGGATTCGATAACGGGCCCATGCTTGAGCTGTGCTCGGCGAGAAGCTGACTGCTGCTCAAGTGTTTGGCCAGCAGTATCAGTCATCTGCTCAGTGGCTAAGAGATTAAAGGCTTTGGCCTGCGGCTGACCCTGCACACCGACAAATAAAAGGCAGCTCAAAGCCAGGGTAATGCCGGTGATCGTCCAGCTTTTGGACTGGCCGTGCTGTCTGCCAAAGGCGGTGCGAATTCTGGCCCAGGAGCGCGCATAAAAGTTGACGAAGGCATAGGGCATAGAGGCAAAGACAATGGCGCTGAAAATGCCCAGAAAGGCGAACAAAAGCGTGACGATTGTTTGGACGGGATATCTAAAAACGTCGCCGATATTCCGCAGCAGATACCCGATCTCACTGAGCCAACCAAACCGGAAAAGTCCGTCAACGAAGTCCACCACCGCCGCAAATGAAATCGGCAGGCTGTACAGCAGCAGCAGCGTCCCCACGTATAGGCCCACCAGTAAAATCAGGCTGTGGCTGACCATTTGCATTCTGGCAAGGCGGGGCCGGTAGGCTGAGTAGCCAGTCAGTAGCTCGATAGCAAAGGTTGCGATCGCCACCCCCACCAATCCCAGCAAAAAGCCACTGGCCAACGTCAGCTCACGAATCAGAAACAGCCGCAGCAAACAGAGCGTAAATAGCGGAGCCTCTACCCCGTAAAACAGCCGCATCAGCAAAACCGGATACTTGCGCAGCCGAAACATGCCCAGTGCGGTGCATACCAGCGGCACCACTAGCAGCACCACAAAGCTCACGGTAAAGGTCGGATCGACAAAGCCTAAGCGGGTATCTCGCCACAGGTCAAACCCGAACTGTGGCAAAAACCAGAGGTACATCAGGCCGATGAAGGTGAGGTTCCAAACCCAAAACACCAGGTGAGAGAGGATATGAATAAAGTTTTTCATACGGTTAAAGAGGGGCAGCCCCAGGCCGACATTTTTGCTGAGAGAGACAAGATGCTAGCGGTGACAACATCACGGCCTATCCAGTTTCCAGACGGATGTTGTATACCCTCATCACCTGGCTCTAAGTTCATAAAAGTCTTCCGCAGCTACACCCTTTCTTCAAAGAGTATCGAAGCCGACAAGCAGCATGGCAAAGTTCTAGTGATTTCTACAGGTGACCTGTGAACAATGGGTAAAGCTAGGGTGTGAACCCCTCTCAGGCGCTGTATCCTGCAGAGGTATTCGACGCTAGGGTTCCTTTGGATTAGGATGCAGACGGCATGGTAAACGGCATATATATCTTGGCCAACGACGTGGTGCTCGATCAGCTGGTTGCGCTGATCAACAGCATTGAGCAAAATGTCGGCGTAGACATGCCCATTTGCGTCGTTCCCTACAACGACGATACTCAGCGATCGCGTACTGCCACCCAGCCTTATCCCCAGGTGCAGTGGTTCGACGACGAAGCCCTATTGACCAAGTGGGAAACCTTTGCCACCCAGATCTGGCAGGCGCACCCGACCGCTTTTGATCGGTGGGCTGAGCGGGGAGTGTCCGGCGTAAATCGCATGGGCATGCACCGCCGATTCTGTTGTTTTGACGGGCCGTTCGACCGGTTTATCTATCTAGATGCTGACATTCTGGCGATGAATTCGTTCGATCTGTTGTTTGACAGCCTGGATGAGTATGACTTTGTTACCTATGACTTTCAGTATAAAGATCTCACTCATGTGTACGA
>JBARVU010000218.1:0-6410 GCA_049646425.1 Phormidesmis sp.
GTATCGGGATACTCCAATTCCGTTGATCTTTCCTTCTGTTTAGCGGTCTTCAGATAGCTCGTACTCTATTTCTGGTTCGTGAATATGGCCCGTCGAGTTCCCAAAAAATGTGTGGAGTGTGCGCAGCTCAGTGCGGCGGATGCACAGCAGCTGCATGGGAAGAAAGGTGACGGCTGCTGGCATGACAAACGTTGTCCCAGCAAGCGTTCTTACTATCGTAATCGTCAGAAGCTGAACGAAAAGCGGCGGTTACAGTATCAGCAGCAGGTATCTGTGGGGAAGCCTGCCGGTGACCAGGTGGAGTCGGTATCGCTCTTAGTGGCCGAAGAGTCGGCACCTTACGCCAATTTGTATATCTGGCGCGAGAAAAGGAAGGACGCGCCGATTCATGCGATCGCTGCCTCTGTGTTCGAAAATGGTTCCAAAGTGCTGGAGGTGGCCCCAATCCATTGCGCAGGCTATCGCAAGCGGCAGCTAGAGCAGTATGTTCAGAAAAAGGTGATGCCCTATCTGAACGCTCGGTATGGGATCACCTTCTTTGCTGATGAGATCCGACTGGAGCCAATTGAGTGTCCGATTGCGGAGTGCCCGTGGGGCGACCGCTTTGAGCAAGTTGAGGTGGTCAATGGTTAACATTCGCCAGCTAGAGCTGAACTTAGAAGTGGCTTTCGAGGAAGCGGCTGAGGTGCCAGAGACCGCCGATGTCCTGAGCCTTTGGAAGCAGTTTGAAGGTGAGCTGGCAGGCTTGGAGCAGCGCGATCGCCTTCGTGTCGCGGGCGATATTCTGCTGAAGTTAGCAGGACTATGTGAGACAAAGTCTGATTTGCTTTGGGAAGATTGGCAGGACGCGCACAATTCTGACGGGCCGGTAATGGGTGAGGGCTGGCTGCAAGGGTTGACCCGGCAGACCCAAGAGCTAGACTTTTCTGATCTAGTCAACCGCTCTTACCAAACGAGCAGCGAGCATCCGAACGCAGACAAAGCCGATGAAGATTCTGTCGCAGGGGATGTCGAAAAGCTGTCAGTTTTAGATATGATTGACGCGCTCGATGACGCTGACCTCAAAAGTCAGGCGTTGGCTGTCTCTCATGCGGAGAACGTAGCGGATTGGGTGCAAGCGATCGCTGCTAAGCAGAGCGAGTCGCCGCAGCGATTGGTTGATCTTCAGCAGCAGCTAAAGATGCCGCTGATAGAGGTGTGGATCGCGGCTTTATTAGGCGGCTTTCCGCTGGAGCAGCGGGGCGGCTTTTATCAGACTCAGGAAGTTTGGGTGAGCAGGTGTAGGTAAGGACTGGTTATGGAGTATCAACTCGAAAAGTGGAAGCGCCAGGACTGGCGAAAGAACACTCGCCACTATTCCTGTGAGGTGCGACAAAACCAGTTCGGGCAGTGGGTCGTGTTAAGGCAATGGGGACGAGTGAGTGCTTTGAAAGGTCAGAGCTTGGAGAATCCCTGCGGTAGCTACGAACAAAGCTTGGAGGTTTTTGAGGCGGTTGAGAAACGGCGGGCAAAGCGGGGCTATCGTACTTGGTGAAGAAGGCTGTAATGAGACCAACGTGCTTTATCGCCTTGCTGATAGATGAACTTCCGACTTACTTGGTGCGCTGCTGCTAGGCCGCTGATGGGCTGTGAGCGTGACAGCACTTGGATACCAATGTCTTGGCGAATTGCGGTAGATAGGCTAGCGGCGACGGAAACGGTTGGACTCATGCGGAGTGATTGCTAACGAGAAATAGCGATACCCTTCAGCCTATCCGTGATCGCCTACGGCGGACTGCGTCGTTGCTTCTAGCGGGGCTCTGCCATCGTGGTGCCGAACCACCTGATCTCATCGAAAAGTGAAACCCTGTTTTGCACCACGCCCGGATGATTAGGCGTTAGACGGTCCCTAGGCATCATGGGGTAAATTTTTGCTACGCACTATTGACTATCATCATGACAGACAAGAGGTGTTGCGATATAAGAAAAATAATGGCTGAAAGCATTGATGCGTAAGGCACTCAGCGATCTTATCAGGAAGGCCGCCGAAACCTTTGATGTGTCTAGCTTACAGCGGTTTTTGACCCTTATTACGCAACAAGTCTACAGTTTCATTTAGACTACCTGCTCTTGCTCAAAGTGTGACCCTGAATTTAACCACGCTCTCAATCCTGATATTTTCCTCTAAATAGCTGCTCTCTGAATAACTGCTAATAGTTGCTCCTGCTTGTCTTTTAGGAAAAAGTGCCCACCCGGGAACAGGTCTAAGGTAAATGTACCTTGGGTCTGAACGTACCAGGCAGATAAGTGCTCAAGCTTGACATGGCTATCTTGCAATCCACCAAATGCAGAAATTGAACAGTTTAGGGGAGACTCGTGCCGATAGGTATAGGTTTCATTAATGGCTAAGTCAGCCCGTAAGATAGGACGAAACAGGGCCATAAGCTCAGAATTTTGTAAAACGTCCTCTGGAGTACCGCCATAGCGGTGCAGCGCTTGGCTAAATTCGATATTCGGCAGACGATGAATCAGCGGATGGGACGCAGGTATGTGGGGAGCCCGACAGCCAGAAACGAACAAATGGATAGGGAGGAAATTGTGTCGCTGTCGCAGATAACGAACCACTTCAAAGCTGATCAAAGCACCCATACTGTGACCGAAAAAGGCGAAGGGTTTGTCTAGGTATGGTAGCAGCGCAGTAGCTAACGGAGCTACCAAAGCGTGGAGGCTGGTCAATGAGGGTTCACCAATCCGGCGTTCTCTACCAGGTAGTTGAACGGCGTAGACCTCGACGGTAGGATACAACTTGGCTGCCCAAGGACGAAAAACAGAGGCGCCTGCGCCCGCATAGGGAAAGCAGAACAGCCGCAGAGGAGCGCGAGCATTCGGCCGGGGGCAAGTCAGCCAGCTGGAGTCAGGAAGTAGCGTCATGTTCATAAAGCTTGCGAAACTGAGAATGCCCATTTGTAGAGCTGACAGGAGTGGGAGCCGGCTTTGCTAAGTAGGAAAGGCGACCGTCTTCCATTTCTATGAGGCGGTCGGCTACGTCTAGAATACGATGGTCATGTGTGATCATGAGAATTGAGCACTTCTGCCGGCGGGCGAGATCTTGCAGAATTTCAACGACTACACGGCCATTGCCTCTATCTAATGAAGCTGTGGGTTCATCGGCCAAAATGATTTGGGGCTGCGTGACCAGAGCGCGGGCGATCGCCACTCGCTGTTTCTGCCCTTCAGATAGCTGTTCAGGATGATAGTTGACGCGATGGCCGAGGCCGACCGCCTCTAGCATTACCATTGAGCGGTTGCGAATCACCTTTTTAGGCAGATGGGGACGAACCAACTCTAGGGGAATTTGAACATTTTGGCAGGCCGTCAAAAATGGCACCAAATTGTGTCTTTGGAAAATATAGCCAAGCTGGCGGCGCAGGGTTAACAGCCGGTGGTTGCTGGCTCCGCACAGTTCACGACCCAAGACAGACAAACTGCCCGCTTGTACGGAGCGCAGGCCACCAATCAGGCTGAGCAAAGTGGTTTTTCCGGAACCAGAAGGGCCGGTCAAAATCACAATTTCACCCGCGTGTACCGTCAAGTCAATGTCAAACAAAACTGGCTGACGTAAGGTTCCTCTCCCATAGGCATGGCAGAGGTTTTGAATAGAAATTACAGCAGATGTCACCATAGGGGCTACGAAAGTAAAGTCATTGGAAAAGATCGGCCGGATCTGCGGATCGTAGTTTGCCAATGGCCAGCAAACCAGCAACCGCACACATGACCAGCGTCAGGCATAGAACAATTGCAGCCCTGCTGGCCATCATCGCGACAGGCAAGCGAGTCGCCTCCTGAACAAACTGGTAGAGATAGAGGGAGAACAAGAATCCTGGTATATAGCCAATTAGCGACATCAGGAAAGCCTGCTGTAGTACCAGCCCTATCAGGTGAGCATTTGCATAGCCAATGGCTCTGAAGGTGGCATAGATATGAATGTTGTCAGAAATTTGAGTGTATAGGATTTGATAGACAATAATCCCGCCAAAAATGCAGCCCAGCAACGTCCCTAAATTGAAAATAAAGCCAATTGGAGAGGAATCTGCCCAGTAGGTATGCTCAAGCGCTAGGAAGCTTTCCAGGGTCATCAGTTTGACATCTCTCGGTAACGTGGGTGAAGCGCTGGCCAGAAAGTCTTCTGGATCGATGCCAGGTTCAAGGTCAATTAGCCCCATTTGAATGTTTTCGAGCGGACGCTTTAGCAGGCGGGCATAGTTTTCGGCGCTGGTGATCATCATGCCGTCGACCGACAGGACGCCACCTCCCAGGGAGAACAAGCCGCCAATTTTAATGTTCTGCTTAGAGAGTTCAATGCTCACGTCTCCAGTCTCATCAAAGGCCGTAGCGATTGGGCCATAATCATTCCGAGATAGCCGATCAAACAAAACCGTGTTTGCCTGTTTGATGACGGCGAGCTGCTGGTTGACTTCGGGTAAGTCAAAAACGGGTTTGTCCAACCTGAAGGCACAGACTAGAATCGGCTTAGTGGTAAATGTCTCAGGGTTTTTAAAGTCTCCAAACGAAAAGTAAAAGGGTTTAGCCTCGGCCACCCCAGGCAGGGCCGAGACAGCATAGAGGCGCTGCCGAGGGAAGACAGTCATGCCAAAAAACTTGCGGGTGTTGGTATGCGTCAAGACCAGGTCGGCTTGCAGCGTCTGGTGAATCGTAATGGCGTCGGCAAACAGTCCATCTCGAAAGCCCAGCTGCATAAACATCAGCAGCACCGCAAATACGATGCCTAGAAGCGTGACCACAAGTCGCGATTTGCGGTAGGTCAGCTGTAGCCAGGCAATGGGGGTTTTAGAAAACATAGCGGGCTGTGTTCATGATAGGTCTATGAATGGGTGTCGATTTCGACATCGACCTGTAGGTTTGTCAGGTGAGTTGCCTGCTGACTGCTGTTCTCATCTAAGCGAATTTGAACTTCGATCACGCGGTTGTCCACATCTAGAGCCGGATCGTTGTTCAGCACATTTTTGGGGTTGATTTGCAGACCGATCTTTTCGACGGTGCCGGCTAAGGGCGTTGGTAAGATACTGCTCGTAGCGGTGGCCGCCTGTCCAACCTGAAGCTGATCGATATCAGTTTCGTGAACCTCAGCCACTACATACATTTCTTGAGTCTGCCCCAGGTCGAAGATGCCCTGTTCGCTGATGCTTTCGCCTGCAAACGTATGTATCTTGAGGATTTGACCGGCCATTGGGGCTCTTACATAGGCCAGATCCAGGTCAGCCTCTCGCTCGGAGATCGCCGCGATCGCACTCTCTAGCTCCGCCTGGGCTACCAGAACATCTTCTGGGCGCACCTCTTTGAGCTGGTCAACTCTGGCCTCGGCCTCGGCAATCCGGTTGGGATAGGTCGACAAGATTTCATCGCGGTTAGCCTCGGCCTCTCTCAACTGTGCTTGCAAAGTCGATACCTTGAGGCGGCGGCTGTCGCGCTCCAAGGCAGAAATTGCTCCCTGACGATGCAGCTGCTCAAATCGAGCGTAGTCTGCTTGGGCAGTCTCTAGCTCTGCTTGTAACCGCCTGATCTCGGCTTCCTGACTGGCTACTTCGCCTTCAAATTGAGCGGCTAAGGTATCAACCTGTGCCTGCTGGGCGGCTAAGCTGCCTGGAGTCGCTTGGCCAGCGCGGGCCTGAGCGAGTTCAGCCTGAGCAATTTTGACTTCTTGCTTGGCTTGTTCTACGGCAGCCTGTAGCTGGATGAGGTTATCTAGAACAGCAATGATCTCTCCTTCTTCTACCTGCTCTCCTTCTTCGACTAAAATCTCAGCCACTCGGGCATGCTGCAGCGCAGAAGATCCTGAAAGCGTAATCACGCTGTTTTTCGGCTGAATGTACCCTAAGGCAGCAATGGTATCTGGAACAGCGGGTTCGGCATCGAAGGAGGAGTCAGCCAGTTGCGTAGCCGCAGAGCGCTGAAAGTTGAACCAAAAGTAGATCGGTGTCCCCACCGCTGATAGGGCTGCTAGGAGGGCGGCGGCCACTAGCCAGCGAGATTTCAATTTGGGAAAGCTACTGAGCAGATTACGAGAAGGCATAGGGGGTGTCTCCTTAGAGACGTCTGAGAATGGCTTTTGGGATTAAGCGGGTGAGTTTGAGGGAGTGTGAGGAGCGATCGCATCTGGCAGTTCATCCTCGACAAATCGCAGGCGAGGATTGCGATAGGCGGCCACCGTCGCCCACATAATCGCCGCCCCGATCACGATAAAGAGCAGGCCAATTCCTCGCCCTGGCCCCACTCCGATCAGGCGGCCCAAGGTTCCGGCTAGCGGCCCATCGGTGGCCATTAAAGGCTCAAAAATACTGTCGGCCAGGGGGCCAGCGATGCCGTAAGCTAGCGGGCGGGCTGCTCCGGCGATCGCCCCATTGAAGGCAAAG
>JBARVU010000219.1:0-4063 GCA_049646425.1 Phormidesmis sp.
ACCCTCCACTCTTTTCCTCTGCCTAGAGTCATTAAAGAGCGCTAATCACGATACAGCTTTGCTATTCTGTCAATGCGTAAGTTCTATAACTGGGAAAACTCACAATAATGCCTTTGAGTGACACTAATCGGTCATCTCACAACTTAACGCCTCTGCGATTAATCAGAGCACATCTTACAGACTAGGCCGACATGAAATACGAGTCACACGAACTGCCGATGATTCCCAGAATACCCAGCGGGTTTAAGGTTTCTGAAACTGAATCGTCATACGACATCGAGCATACTAGAACAGGTATGGGATGCCTCAATATGTTCCTTGCTGGATGGATGTTCCTCTGGACGCTTTTCTATCTAACCATAACGCTTCCTTTTGAAGGTTTCTCCCCTGATACATTCGGTGGTTTCTTTGTGCCAGTGATTATTGTTGCTCTCTTATTAGTATGCTCTGTGTTTCAGAAAAAGTCTTTTCGTTTAGGTGAAGACTCGCTTTGTATTGAAACACGGCTCTGGTTTGTAAAATGGCATCTAACCTTACCCCGCAAAACTGTCATACATCTACTCCAAGTAAAAGATGGGGGAGAGGGTCGAGATAGTTTCCCTAGCTGGGGACTGAAAATAAAATCAGCTAGTGATGACAGGAGTTTGGTTGAATACGTTGTTTCACATATCTATTCTGGAAGCAATATTCGTTACCGTTCCGTACTATTTCGCCTGCCTTACCAACACAGTTACTGGCTTGGTATTGTGATCGCAAGATGGGCTAATGCTAGGCTCGATCTATGTCGAAGGATTTCATATTAGTCACCCTTATCTCTCGCTCATACCTGAACCTGTAGGCCTAAGGCTGTGCTTGTCACAGGCGATCGCGCTTCACCTTCCTACCGATCCTAAAAATACTCAGCAGCAACGCTGTGCCAATCATGCTAGCGCCGACGCCAAAGGCCAGCCAGATGCCGAAATATAGGTAGTCGGTAAGCGTTGGCAAGCCATGGAGTAACTTGCCAACGCTCAAAAGATTGGTCAAGTCGTCGGTAGATTTTAGCGCCTTCCTGGTTATTAAAGATATAGTGGATGCCAACGAAGATTTTGGCCAACCGCACTGCTATGGACTACCAAGATATCACCACAATTGAGCCTGGAAAGCGCAGTGGAAAGCCGTGTATTCGGGGGATGCGAATTACGGTGTACGACATCTTGGAATACTTAGCAGGTGGGATGACCGAAGCAGAAATTCTGGAAGATTTTTCTGAACTCATCTCAGAAGATATCAAACCTTGTCTTGCTTTTGCAGCTGATCGCGAGAAAAGGTTATTTGTGGCGTCGCTGTGAAACTGCTCTTGGATGAAAACCTCTCAGATCGGATTGTTTATCGGATTGTTGACTTATGACACTAACCCTGAACCTGTCACCAGAGTTAGAGCAGTATCTCATACAGGAAGCTGATCAGCATGGACTTTCAGTGGAGATGTTGGCACTGCAACTCTTGACGAACTCTATTGCAATAGAGAAAAAGCAGGCTGAAGCAGTTGATATGCTTCAATCCTGGATTGACGAGGATGACATCGACGACCAGCAAGAGACGGGCCAGTACTTAATCCAAGCGCTAGATGAGAATCGACTCTCTGATCGCAAGCTATTCCCGATTGAGATGAAAGGGATTACATGGTAGATGGGGTGATCGTCCTGGATACCAGTCCAATTGGGCTGATCACTAATCCAAAGATTTCTCCTCAAGGAATCGCTTGTAACCAGTGGCTTCAATCACATATCAAAGCAGGGAATCGGATAATCATTCCAGAGATTGCAGACTACGAAGCTCGGCGTGAGCTATTGCGAGCAAACAAAAGGAAAGGTCTAGCTCGATTGGATGGCTTGTCCCAACTAATTGAGTATGTACCAATTACAACGGCTGCTATGCGTCAAGCGGCTAAGCTGTGGGCACAGGCCAGACAGCAAGGTCAGCCAACAGCCGGAGACAACACTATCGATGGTGATATGATTCTGATAGCGCAGGCCATGACGCTGAACGTCGCAGATATCGTAATTGCAACTACGAATGTAGGGCACCTATCAAGGTTCATTACCGCCGACTCGTGGCAGAATATTGCTCCTTAGCTATAGGCGAGCTATAGGCGATCACGCTGCCGCTCATTCCTGAATCTGTAGGCTCAACGCCGTACTTATGACAGGTGATCGCTCTTCACCTTCCTGCCAAACCCAAAAATGCTCAGCAGCAGCGCCGTGCCAATCATGCCGATGCCCACGCCAAAGGCCAGCCAGATGCCGACCGGTAGGGGAATGGTCGTCGCGCCGAGGAAAGTGACCGGTAAGAGGGTGGCGTTTTGAACTGAGAGGATGGCGATCGCTACTGCCAGCGCCGCTGAAACTGTCACCACCAAAAACTTCACCATCGCTGCAGGTCTCTCACGTTTGTTAGAACCGTATTTATTAGCATCATAGCGCTGCATTTGGTTGGGTTTGTGTCACTTCCAGGTAGATGTGCTCCAAGCCGACCGCATGACGGGAGATGGATTCTATTGTCAGCCCTGAAAAGCGCTCTAGCAGCTCAGGCAGCTCTAGCCGCTCAGGCACCCAAAAGGCCAGATCGTTGCCGTATCGGCGCGGGCTGAATCCGTAAGACTGAGCGCGGGCAATGGCCTCCGCTTCATCGTCCGTTTGAATCATGACGATCTCCTTGGCCGGAATGCGCTGGCGCAGCGTTTCTAGAGTGCCTTCTGTCAGGAGCTGGCCCTGCTTGATGATGCCAATGCGATCGCACAGCCGCTCCACTTCATCTAGCAGATGAGTTGTCAGCAGCACCGTCACGCCCTGCTGCTTGAGCAGGCGAATGAGCTCCCACACCTCATAGCGGGCTTCAATATCTAGCCCGGTAGAGGGTTCATCGAGCACCACTAGCTTGGGCTGGTGAATAATTGCCGCAGCCAGGCTCAGCCGCCGCTGCATGCCCCCGCTCAGGTCACCCACGACGCTATCGGCGCGATCTGCCAAGTTCACCGCCGCTAAGCAGGTGCTGATGCGTTCAGACATGGTTCGCTTGCTGAGGCCATAGATCCGCGCCAAAAAGGACAGCGTTTCTCGGCAGGTGAGGCTTTGGTACAGCAAGTTTTGCTGCGGCATGACGCCGACCAGCAGTTTTGTCGCGTCAGAGACCGGCTGGCCCTGGAGTAAAATTTCGCCGCTGTCGGGCTTGAGTAGGCCGCACAGCAAATTGAGGGCGGTGGTTTTACCGGCTCCATTCGGGCCGAGCAGTCCATAGACTTCACCGGGCGGCAAATGCAGCGATAGCTCGCTCAGCGCCTGCCGCTGGCCAAATCGTTTTGAAAGGCGATGAATTTTTAGCATTAAAAGCAGCGTGAGCGGGGTAGATGAAAGAAAACCAGGCGAAGGCGAAGCCCTAAAATTCTACGCCTGCTTGAGCTTTGACACCCTGCTCTCTAAACGGATGCTTGATCAAAGTCATTTCAGTGACCAAGTCGGCCCGCTCGATCAGTGCTGGCGGCGCGCCGCGACCGGTGAGAATGATGTGGCTCATCTCAGGCTTTTCATCGAGTCCTGCCAGCACTTGCTCCACGGAAAGATAGCCCAGCTTGAGAGCGATATTTACTTCGTCGAGCAGGACGGTGCGATAGTCGGCATCGCGGATGTAGGTGAGGGCTTTTTCCCAGGCAGCTTGGGCGGTTTGGATATCGCGATCGCGATCTTGCGTCTCCCAGGTAAACCCTTCGCCCATGGCGTGAAACTTGAGCTGCTCGGGCCAGTGACTGAGAGCGGCTTTTTCAGCGGGCTCCCAGCCGCCCTTGATAAATTGCACAATGGCGACTTTGAAACCGTGACCGAGCGATCGCAAAACCACCCCCAGCGCCGCTGTCGTTTTGCCCTTACCATTCCCCGTATTGACAATAATCAAGCCTTTCTCAATCTTGCGGTCGGCTAAGCGCTGCGCCTGGACTTCTTTACGACGCTCCATTTTGCGCTTGTACTGGGCTTCGCTTAGCCCCTTTTGGGTGGCTTCTTCGTCAAGCTGAGTGGCAGTTTGATCG
>JBARVU010000220.1:0-4198 GCA_049646425.1 Phormidesmis sp.
CTCAGCGCCCACCAGTCAGGCTGTGTTCCCCACAGTAAAATTTGTCGATAGCAGGTAGCCAAATGCACCATTGGATTAAGCCCATAAATAATCCAGTACCGATCAGGAATACTCCCGACCTCGTAAAAGATTGGCGTGAGATAAAACCAAAACTGCAGCAAGACTCCTAGCGTATGCTGGGTATCTCGAAAAGTGACGTTCAGGGCCGCTAGAAAGTAGGCAAAGGTGACCGTCAGTCCGAACTGTACGAGCTGCAATAGCGGTAAGACCAAGGCCCAGGGCGTCAGTCGGGCACCGTCTAGCAACAGAAAAACAACCAGGACAGGGAGTGCCAGCATAAAGTGAATGAGCCCAGTTGTCACGACTACGATGGGCAGGACAGGAATAGGAAAGCCCGGCTGCCGGATTAGCGGGCGGCTGCTGATAATGATGCCAGTAGCCTGAAATAATGAGGTTTGAAACCAGTTCCAAACGAGTAGCCCGGTGAATACGTAAGAAGAATACTGGGGAATGTCGATTTTGATAATGAGCTGGAAGACAAAGATAAAGACCAGCAGCTGCAGGAGCGGGCTGATCAGTGTCCAAGCAATTCCTAAAGACGAACGCTTGTACATAAGCTTCATATCGCGATCCACCAGTGATCGCAACAGATCCCAAATGTACGGTAGCCGCTGCCGCCGCTTTGATAGAGATCGCAAGGGCTGAATGCGCATGATCTACCGACTCTCCATAGCTGAAGAAATCACAGGTATCGGAGCAAGAGAATCACGAGTGACTTTTTTGAGATCGCTGAAGGGGGCACTTTTGCCTTCGCGTCTGACACGGTTGTGCGATCGCCACAGCGACCAGGGCCCCGCCAAGTTCCCCCGAATCTCCAGCAAAATCAAAGACAAGGGATAGTCACTTCTTCTGAGAAAATACTTGAAGATTTGATGTATGTGATAAACGGGGAGCCCGACGAAAATTTGGTAGAGACCTCGCCAGTCACCATCTTTGAGCCACGTTGTGAGATTGTAAGAAACATGGCCTTTACTGTACCCGTAGAGCTGACGGCGCAGCGCTTCGGGACTTTGACGATGCTTGTGCCACAAATAGGCAGAAGGTTCATATAAAAGCGTATAGCCTGCCTTGAGCGTTCTGTAAAAGAGGTAGGTGTCTTCTCCCACGCCTGAAGGCATGCCAGGGCCAAGGGCCTCATCCATCAGCCCAATCTCAGGCCGCGAGAAAATAGCTGAGCGGAAGGCAGCATTCGCAGTTGCGCCCAGTCGCCAGGTGGGGATTGCGTAGCGGGGCGAAGACTCAAACCAATCGGTGTTCGCTTCCAGAGAGTCAAACCCACGACCGAGTCCCCCATATCTCTCAAAGAACTGCTGGGAGGGAGTCTCAAGCTGTAGCGGTAAGACATTGCCTGTTACGATCATTACATCTGCTCGGACAAAGGGAGCCACTAGCTTTTCTAACCAGTCATCAGGAATCGTGACGTCATCATCGGTGGCAATAATAATTTCTCCAGTGCTAGCTGTAAATCCAGCGTTGCGGGCATAGGCTAATCCCTGTCTGGGTTCGCGCACTAGCTTAATATCAGAAAATTCTGCCACTACTGGCGGCGTAAGGTTTGAGCTTGGGTTGTTGTCCACGACAATGATCTCGACTTCACGCTGGGTTCTCTGAGCTTGCAGGCAAGCTAGACAGTTGCGTAAATCATCGGGTCTGTCGAAGGTTGCTAGATTGATTGAAACTTTAACGCCCTCAGGCAGTTTTGGTAGCTGTAAGGCGCTCTCATAGGGCGGTATACCGTAGCGATTAAGTAAGATATCGTGCGCCTTGCTCCAGCCGACTGAATCGCTATTCTTTTCAAGCTTCATTAGTTTGCATAGCATCTCCTCCAGATATTCTTCCAGCAGAAGACTTTTCAGGGTACTAACGCTAATAACTCTGTAGTTGTTCTTTAAATCTCGACTGCCAATAAGGTCTCCATTCCACGAGAAAAAGAGCCGAGTGGTTGGATACTGCTGTACGTCTTCAACTGTCTCAAGCGACTCTTCTAATTTGATATGACGAATAGCAACACCTGTTTTGAGATGTTGAATAGAGCGATCTTTGGTTGCTGTATTGTTTTCAGATGCGTAGCGCAAGTGAAAATTGAGCGGGTCATTCTGCTCGGCGCGCTGTTCACCAAGTTCTGTCACAATTTTCCGAACCTGACGGCGGGCTTGGCCGTATCGACGCAGACCTTTAAACACGCCTAGAAGCTCAGCCCAGACCAGTTCAGGTGGAATTTTAGTCGGGTGTTTAAAAGAAATCCAGGCTCGACGAAGATGCCAGGAGACAAACCAAAAAAGACCTATTCTAAAGAAAGGCCAAAACTGATTGGTGTAGGTGCGCATCCCACAGACGACATAGGCATAGAATCCGATGCCGTTATTAGTGATTTGGGTTTTGAGCTTTTCGTAGCTGCGGCGATGTCGATGCTTTATAACCACAGCTGGGTTGTAGACAAGCAGATGGTGTTCTTTGATTGTTCTAAAGAACATTTCTAGGTCGCCACCGCCGTTGGTGAGCGTACCCACATCTAAAGCCGGGTCAAATCCGCCAATTTCTTGAAAGAGTGAGCGGCGATAGGCCATGTTGGCGCCAGTGCCATACTGCCCTGCCCCTGACATCCACCACGGCATTGTTTCACCTTCCGCAAGAAAATATTCCTTGTAAAGAAAGCCCTTGCCAAAGCCTCCATATTCTTCAAACAGAACCTGAGCCTCGGTCTCTAGTTCGTAGGGTACGACCAGCCCAGTCAATGCCATGACTTCTGGATTGTCGGTAAAGGTTTGAGCGATCGCCTTTACCCAGCCCTCATCGACCACCACATCGTCGTCGGTGTAGGCGATGATTTCGCCTTTCGCTGCTAAGATCGCCCGGTTCCTGGCCCAGTCCAGTCCTGGCCGGGGCTCCCGTACATAGCGCACCTGGGGGTAGTGCGCTTCAACAAGTTCCTTAGTCGCTTTGGTTTGCGGCGCGTTATCGACGACGAGAACATCGAGATGAGGATAGTCCAGGCGGCTGATCGCCTCTAGACACAGCTTCATGTCGTCGGGGCGATCACGCGTACACACCGCTACGGTCACCAGCGGCCATTCGCCAGCATATTCAGCAGGCGGTAAATCAATCAGATCTTCTAACGTCAGCCCATTTAACCCCTGCGGCGAGGACAACCCATTCCTCAGCAGCTGGTCGATAATGGCTTGGCTATGCTGCGCTAAGATCAGCTTGCCTAATGTTGCCGCCGTACATTGACCCAGCACAACTGGCGCTTTTACATACCCGAGAGGAACGCCATGCAAACGAAGCAGGCCCTGCACGCCCATATAAGCTTCTAGCCCTACGAGGGTGGGTATAGGCTGAGTCAGTTCAATATCGACAACTTTAATCGGATGCAGCATAGATAGAGTCTCAAACCTAAATTCTTGACAGTAAAAGATGAAAGACGCTTCCAACCAGCAGCTTGAGCCAAATTGTTAGCCGGTTGATTTCAAGAGGAGGAATCGACACCGCGCCAGACGAAGCAGCGGACGTTGGATATTTCGATGAGTTCAGGATAGCCGGTTTAGCCTCTGCTTGAGCTGCGGTAGCAGTCCCAACGAATTTTCTAGCTAAATTTTTGATCAGCAAAAGGTAGAAGCCGGGCCGACACAGGGGTGTTATCGGATCGACCGTGATCGCCTGCCGCAGCCAAAACAGCGTACTCTCAGGCGCGTTGCAAAGATTACTTCGCTGTGCCAGATACAGATAGAAACTACTGCAAGACAGACGATAGAGATAGCCAGGAAGTTCCGAGTGTTTCTGCTCAATAGCCTGTAGCATCGCTCGCTGCGATCGCGCCATCTGACCAAAATCTCCTGACATACTGCCTGAAACTTTGCGATAGCCCACCAAAAACTCTGGCACGACGCCGAAATCATATCGTTCTGCTAGCCGCAAGTATAAGTCCCAGTCCTCACACCCCTGAGCATTCTGGGCCTTGAGCTGTGTACTGTAGCCACCGATTTGGACAAGGCAATCCTTACGGATGAGGGTAGCGCTGGCATTGCCTAGAAAGTTGTGGCAAATCAGCGTCTTGTAAACGTCGCCTTGGATCCTGGCGGCGTGAAAGCCACCTGTCGAAAGGTCTTGCTCGTCAATATCTACCGACCAGGTATAGACC
>JBARVU010000221.1:0-1867 GCA_049646425.1 Phormidesmis sp.
CAACTCCAACTCCGCGCCCGTGTACTACGTGCGGCCCGTCACTAATACCAAGCGGCTGCTGCTCGACACTTTTAATGGCTATGACAGTGCCGATGGCTGGGTGCATTTAGATAGCCTGAAGGGGGCGATCGCTCAGCGAGATCCCTCATTCTCCAGCCAAAAATACGGCTTCACCGACTTCAAAGCCTTTCTCGAAAGCCGAGCTGACCTGATCGAATTCAAAGCAGACAGCCCGAGCTACGTGCGGCTCGCGCCCTCCTTAGCCACCAGCACTGCGCCCAGGCGAATTGTCGCCAAACCCAGACGCGCCCCGATCAAAAAGCCTCGCAGCGAAAGTCCCAACGGTAGATCTAGCACTGCTCGCCCCCTCAGCCGACCCTTCAGCTACAGCATTGAGCCGCTGTCAAAGTTTGCAGGGTTTCCACCAGAGACCCTCAATCAAAAGGTCAGCGAGCTAGCGGCGATCGCCTTGCCTGAAAACTGGTACTTCGGCCCTCAGCCACCTGACGATTTCGCCTACCCCATCCTCAAAAGCTACCTGCGCTACACCTTTATTCGATTGCAGCATGAGGGCAAGGTGATTGCTAGTCCTGACCATAAATACCGCGCCTTTAATACGGGCCTGCTCGATACTCTCCTGCGCCCAATCTACGGCTTACTCACTCGGCCCAGCTCTGGTCTCTCCGACCGGCAGTGGGGCTTAGACTTTTGTATTGCTGGCCAAGACTACGCTGGGAAAGCGTTAGTGGCGCAGTTTGGACAGCTCCCGGTCGCTGCTAACTATCTCGAAAACGCAGACCAAGCCTTTTACCGCTTAGCTTCTGGCGCTCCCCAGGTCGACTGGCAACATGTGGTCAAAGACAACATGGCCCGTCTGCCGCTAGATTTTCTGGCGCAGTATGCGCCTGCTGGCTTTACCCCCCGCAGCACTCAAGGGCTGACCACACCAGAATTCTTCGACTACAAACGATCATTTGTCGCAGCGCTAGAAGCCGATCCCGCTGGCTACCGCAGGATTGTCAACAAGCTAGAAGAAGCCCTAGATCGCACCTTGAAACGAATCCAGATCAACTACAAAACGGCAGTGCCGACCTACTATCCCAAAATCAACAGCATCGATCTGCTGCTGCCGATGTGCTTAGCAGATGAAAACACCGCCGATCTGGCCCTGGTCGTCAGGCGCGAGCCCTCAGACAAGTATATTGGTCATACCATTTTGACCATGCGGCAGGCTTATAACAATGCCCGTCTTATCTGCAAGTTAGACGGGCACTGGCTCACTCGCTCGATGGCCCTCAGCCAGGAAGAATTTGATGAAGACGACGAATCGGAAGACTTCATTACTACAGGCGATGAAGAAAGTGAGGCGATCGCTGATCTGTAGTGAGCTTGCTTCCCGGTTGATAACGCTAGGGTAAAAACTCAAGATCCAAGACCTGAGTTAGCGAGTAGGGACAGCTCTCAGGAAAGCGCGTTATTGCCAGGCTAGTCTCATCGGCGGCTAATATTCTAGCGCTGATATAAACCTTCTCGACCACAGTAGGCAGATAGTTTTCAAGGCTGGGACTATCAGAGAAGATATCAGCAATTTCAATCCTGGCATTGGATATTGAAGCTTTCCAACCGCTGGAGCACTGAGCTGGCTGAAACTGCCATTTCAATAGATGCAGGAGTAGCACTTTCAAATGGCTGCGCAGTGCTCTTTTATCGCGTCTTGCCAAATCCTCGATCTCCTCTATCAGATTGGCCAGATCGATGTCTTCCAATCGCTGCTCTCTGAGCGCCATGATCTGCCTTTCTATCCAGAGGTTGAAATCGGTATCATACAGAGCCTTGAGATTAAGCATCAAATTAAGCTAAATGAACT
>JBARVU010000222.1:0-1502 GCA_049646425.1 Phormidesmis sp.
GGTTGTACACTGTAAAGCAAGCGGGGCTATAGCGCAGCTGGTAGCGCACCTCAATGGCATTGAGGGGGTCAGGAGTTCGAATCTCCTTAGCTCCATAGCGTATTGTAACAATCCTATTTTATCGAACTTGGTTGGAAGCTGGGCAAAGCACTATTGCCCAGACTGAGGGTCGATGTAGCGTGATTTCTAAAGAAGAGAGTGTGCTATAGAGCCCAGACCCGATAAAATGGTGCGGTTGCTTTAGGCCCAGTGCACCCCTTGATAGAACGCTACACGCTGCCCGAGATGGGCGACCTTTGGACAGACCAGTACAAATTTAAAACATGGCTACAGGTCGAAATTGCCGTCTGCGAAGCGCAGGCCAAGCTGGGCCGAATTCCTCTCGAAGCGGTAGAAACGATCAGGGCCAAGGCCGACTTTAACGTCGAGCGCATTCTCGAAATCGAAGCCGAAGTGCACCACGACGTGATTGCCTTCCTTACCAATGTGAATGAATACGTCGGTGACGCGGGTCGCTACATCCACCTCGGCATGACCAGCTCCGACGTGCTCGACACGGCGCTGTCGTTGCAGATTGTCGCCAGCCATCAGCTCATTCTCACGCATGTCGAAAACCTGATTCAGGCGATTCGCTACAAGGCGCAGGCGCATCGGGACACGGTGATGATCGGCCGGTCGCACGGCATCCACGCCGAACCGATGACCTTTGGCTTCAAGCTGGCTGGCTGGCTGGCCGAAATGCAGCGTCACCGCGAACGCCTTTGCCGCCTTCAAGATGAAATTGCAGTAGGTCAGATTTCAGGCGCGGTGGGCACCTATGCCAATATCGACCCCGAAGTCGAAGAACTGACCTGTCAGCTCCTCGGGCTCAAGCCCGACACTGCCTCTACTCAGGTGATCTCGCGCGATGTCCATGCCGAATTTATCATGACCTTAGCGGGTCTAGGTGCCTCTATCGAACGCTTTGCGGTAGAAATTCGCAACCTTCAGCGCACCGACGTGCTGGAAGTCGAAGAATTCTTTGCCAAAGGCCAGAAAGGTTCCTCGGCCATGCCGCACAAGCGCAACCCGATCAAGTCAGAGCGCCTGACCGGGATGGCGAGAATCTTGCGGGGGAATGCGATCGCCGCCCTGGAAAACGTCGCCCTGTGGCACGAACGCGACATCTCCCACAGCTCCGTCGAGCGCGTCATCTTCCCCGATAGCTGCATCCTCACTCACTTCATGCTGGTCGAAACCACCCAGCTGATCAAAAACCTGCTGGTGTATCCCGAAAATATGCAGCGCAATATGAACCTGTACGGCGGCGTCGTCTTCAGCCAGCGCGTGTTGCTTACCCTGGTCGACAAAGGCATTAGCCGCGAAGACGCCTACCGGATTGTGCAAACCAACGCTCATCAGGCTTGGAACACCCCCGGTGGCAACTTTCAGAAGCTAATTGCAGATGATCATGAAGTGACTGCCACGCTCTCGCCCGAAGAGATTGCCGAATGCTTTAATCC
>JBARVU010000223.1:0-6684 GCA_049646425.1 Phormidesmis sp.
GCCAAGGGGGGAGGGCGATGATGGCGGGGCGGGGACGGGGTGTTTTGGCTAGGGGTGGGGTGGGCATAGGGGGCGGGGGCGGGAGGTGGTTTTATTCTACAGTCAGGGGTGGGGAGAGAGGAAAGAGGGGAGAGGGGGAGAGTCCACTTTGTCGTTTTCTCTGTTCACTCTTTCCTGCAATCTGGGCAACTTTAAACCAAGCGTCTGCTGTGAGACAAGCCTCTGCTCAAAAGCTTATCGGACGCCAATCTTTTCATCTTGCCAGCTAAAGGAGTCCGTCGTGGCCAGCCATAAAATTCTAGTGATCGACGATAGCAGAGTCATTCGCGCCCGGGTCAGAGACATGCTGCCGCAGGGTAATTTTGAAGTGATTGAAGCCAAAGATGGGATCGAGGGCATCGATGCCATTCGCGCCCAGAAGCCCAACCTGATCATGCTTGACTTTTTGCTGCCTCGGATGAGTGGCTATGAGGTCTTTCAAGAAATTCAAACAAATCCTGCCTTCCAGAGCATTCCGCTGGTGATGATGTCGGGCCGCCGGGAAGAGCTGGCCGAGAAAATTCAAGAGCCTTTTGAGTTCTTTGAATTTATTGAAAAGCCTTTCGAGCAAAAGGAGCTAATTGGGGCGATCAAGGGCGCTATGGCCAAAGCTCGCAAGCCTCGCCCGCAGGCGGCAGGCACCGTCAGCCCAGTCAGCGGCGGTGAGCCTTCGGCTGAGATTGAAACCCTCAAGCAACAGATGGCTGTTCTCACCAAAGAGGTGGCTGCGCTCAAAGCCCAGAACAGCAAAATTTTGGCCTTCATCAAAAAGAAGCTGGCATAGGTTGGATCGGTAAACTGCCTCAAATAGACTGCTGCTCAGCAATCGCCTCATCGGTCGCTGAGCTTTTTTCTGGGTATTTCCTGCTTTGTTCACTTTCAGCACGAAAGGGCGAATTCGGAGGTTAACAATCTATACGAAACGATAAAAACTGCCCTTTTCTCTGGTTGTCAGGCTAATTTCGAGCGACAGTAGAAATGTTAAGACTCTGTGCCTATCTTCCCTACAGTTGCTGCGTCGAGGTTGCCAAGCTCCCAGAAGACGCAAAAAGAGGGGCCAGACAAGAGACCGGCATTGCTCGGTCAAAGGAGAGCTGCTATGGCGATCGCAAGTATTAATCCAGCCACCGGAAAAACCCTCAAAACCTATTCACCGCTCACCACCGAGCAGATAGAAGCTGCCCTTGCTCAGGCTCAGCGCGAATTTGTCGCCTACCGCAAAGTTCCTTTTAGCCAGCGGCGGGCATGGCTGCACCAGGCCGCAGAGCGTCTGGTTGAGAAAAAAGACGAGCTGGGTAAGCTGATGACCTTGGAAATGGGTAAAACCATCGGCAGCGCGATCGCCGAAGTCGAAAAGTGCGCCTGGGTCTGTCGCTACTACGCCGACGAAGCCGAGAGCTTCTTACAGGACGAGCCCGCTCAAACCGATGCTAGCAGCAGCTATGTCCGCTTTCTGCCGATGGGCGTACTGCTCGCCGTCATGCCCTGGAACTTTCCTTTTTGGCAGGTGTTTCGCGCCGCTGCCCCAGCCCTGATGACGGGCAACCCTGTTTTGCTCAAGCACGCCTCCAATGTGCCCCAGTCAGCTCTGGCGATCGCCGCCACCTTCACCGCCGCTGGTTTCCCGCCAGGCATGTTTCAAACCCTGCTGATCGGCGCAAAGCAGGTAGAAGCCATTATCGCTGATGACCGGGTGAAAGCAGTTACGCTGACTGGCAGCGGCCCGGCTGGATCGGCTGTCGCGGCAACTGCCGCTCGTCATATCAAAAAAGCAGTGCTGGAGCTGGGGGGGAGCGATCCCTTTATCGTATTGCCTAGCGCTGATTTAGACGCGGCGATCGCCACTGCCACCACTGCTCGCCTCATGAACAACGGTCAGTCCTGCATTGCCGCTAAGCGCTTTATCCTGGTCGGCGACATTGCTGCCGACTTTGAGCAGGGTCTGGCTAAAAAGTTCAGTCAGCAGACTGTGGGCGATCCGCTCGATCCAGCCACGACGGTCGGCCCCCTGGCGACCCCCGACATCTTGCAAGAGCTCGATGAACAGGTACAGACCTGTTTAAAGCAAGGCGCGACAGCTCTGATCGGCGGCGACCCTGAGGCGCTAAAGCAACAGCTTCCAGCGGCCTTTCAGTCTGGGAACTACTATCCACCTACGATTCTCACCGCCATTCCGGCGGGTACACCTGCCGATCAGGAAGAATTTTTTGGGCCGGTGGCGCTGGTTTTTCGAGTTCCCGATATCGAGGCGGCGATCGCCCTGGCTAATTCCACCGCATTCGGACTGGGGGCAAGTGCTTGGACGACCGACGTGGCCGAGCAGCAGCAGCTAATCGACGAGCTAGAAGCCGGCGCTGTGTTTATTAATGGCCTGGTCAAATCCGACCCTCGCCTTCCCTTTGGTGGGATCAAGCAGTCTGGCTATGGCCGGGAGCTGGCCCGCTATGGTCTGCTGGAATTTGTCAATGCAAAAACCGTTTGGGTGAAGTAACTGCATGAACACCGCCGAACTGCTCGTCCGCTGCTTAGAAAATGAAGGTGTGGAATACATCTTTGGGCTGCCTGGAGAAGAAAACCTTGATCTGCTGCAAGCCTTGAAGCGATCACCCATTCAGTTCATCACCACCCGCCACGAGCAGGGCGCGGCCTTTATGGCCGATGTCTATGGCCGACTCACTGGCAAAGCCGGCGTGTGCCTTTCTACGCTGGGGCCAGGGGCGACGAACCTAATGACAGGCGTGGCCGATGCCAACTTAGACCGGGCGCCGCTCGTCGCCATCACCGGCCAAGTCGGCACCGACCGCATGCACATCGAATCTCATCAATATTTAGATCTGGTGGCGTTGTTTGCGCCGGTCACCAAGTGGAACAAACAGATTGTGCGGCCTAGCAATACCCCCGAGATTGTTCGCAAAGCCTTTAAGCTGGCCCAGAGCGAGCCCCCCGGAGCCGTGCATATCGACCTGCCCGAAAATATTGCCGATATGGCTGCCACAGGTGTGCCCCTGCGCGCTGGCCCACCCACGATTCCGGTCGCTTCAGAAGAGAGCCTGCAGCGAGCGGCGATCGCTATCTCTCAAGCCAGCAATCCGATGATTTTGGTCGGCAATGGCGCCATTCGTAACCATGCTAGTGAAGCCATCACCCACTTTGCCACCCACCTCAACATTCCAGTCACCAATACCTTCATGGGCAAGGGCGTGCTCGACTATAGCAACGAGCGATCGCTGTGGACAGTCGGCCTGCAGCAGCGCGACTACATCAGCTGCGCCCTCGACGAAACCGACCTGGTTGTCGCAATTGGCTACGACATCATCGAATACGGCCCCAAAAAGTGGAACCCCAAAGGCGACCTGCCAATTGTCCACATCGCTGTTACCCCCTCAGAAGTAGACAGCAGCTACATTCCTCTAGTCGAAGTGATTGGGGATATCTCTGACGCTCTGCAAGAAATCGGCAAACGCATTCATCGTCCTCACAGCGAGAAGATTGGCGTTCACTTTGCTAGCCTGCGCGCTGAAATGCATGCCGACTACGAACAATATGCCAACGACACTGGCTTCCCAATTAGGCCCCAAAAGCTGCTGTACGATCTGCGTCAGGTGCTCGACCCAGAAGATATTGTGATTTCTGATGTGGGGGCACATAAAATGTGGATTGCCCGCCACTATCACTGCGCCAGACCCAACACCTGCCTCATCTCCAATGGATTTGCAGCAATGGGCATCGCTATTCCAGGTGCAGTCGCAGCCAAGCTAGTATATCCCAATCGCAAGGTCGTCGCCGTCACAGGAGACGGTGGCTTTATGATGAACTGCCAGGAGCTAGAAACCGCTCACCGTCTGAGCACTGCCTTCGTTACGATCATCTTCAATGACGGTGGCTACGGTTTGATCGAGTGGAAGCAAGAAACTCACTATCAAGAATCTTCCTACATCAAGTTCAATAATCCTGACTTTGTGAAATTTGCTGAAAGCATGGGCCTCAAAGGCTATCGAATAGAATCCGCAGAAGACTTCTTGCCCACTTTAAAAGAAGCGATCGCTCAAGATGTTCCCGCCGTCATCGACTGCCCTATCGACTATCGGGAGAATTTGTTATTCAGCGAGCACACCAAGGAACTCAGCTGTCCGATATAGTTTGTTCGGGAAACCTGTTTGGACTGAGTGCAGACAAATAAGAACGCCTTCTCTCGCTCTTGAGAAAGAAGCCAGCCCACTCCTAAGGAAGACTTGTTTGAAAGAAAGCGCTATGGCAGAGTTAATGAGCTAGAATCATTGATCTAAACTTTCTCTTTTTGCATATCGAATGAAGGATACTATCTTACCCCAGCTCCAAACAATTGAAACTGAGCTCGCTTCTCAAGAAGCTGCCCTCATGGCTCAGCTCGACGAAGCCAAAGCCAAGCTTAAAGGCGTGAGAGCAGTTCTACCCATGTTTGCAGATGCAAAAGGATCGACAAAAGCGCCGACCAACGGATTTGTCAGCAGCGATACAGAGGTACTTGAAGAGGTGCTTGAAACCGCCCAAGTAGATGAGCTGCCAGTCGTTGAAAGCGCTGAAGAGGCTGAAGAGGCTACTGAACCGACGGAAGCTGAGCTAGAAGCAGCCACGCCTGAAAAGGAAGAACGAAAAGCTAAAAAGAAAACAGCGACCTCGAAAAAGAAAAAAGACGGTCGCTTAGCTAGCTGGCAGAAGTATGTACGCAGTGGCGTTGAGCAGCAGCCGATGCCAGAAGCAGTGACGTTGATCTTGCAAACGCAGCCCGAGAAATCCTTCAAAATAGCTGAGGTGATGGAGGCCCTGTTTGAAGACAGCATTCCCAAATCGCAGTATCTGAAAGCCCGCAACCGAATTTCCAACATTCTTTCGGCAGGGGCACGCAACGGGGAATGGAACCGGGGCAAAGGCAGCACCTACAGTATATCAAGCGCAGAATAGGTCACGGCTGTCCTTATTGTAAGACAGAAGTTGTAAGACAGACAAGTTTTGAGACCGATAGTGAAACCTCAGAAACCGCTCATGCTACGCCTTACCGACGTTAAGCTGCCGCTTGACCATACCGAGGAAGATTTGCGGGCTGCCGTGCTGCAAAAGCTGCACCTCTCTCAGAAGGAGCTGACTGGCTTTTCTATCTTTAGGCGCAGTTACGATGCGCGTAAGCGTGACGCGATTTCTTTGGTGTACACGCTGGATGTAGAAACGCCTAGACAAAAACAGCTTCTCAAACAGTTCAAAAGAAACAACCGCATTGGGCTGACTCCCGATACGAACTATCGGTACGTGGCTCAAGCGTCGGCTGGCCAAACAAAACGCCCAATTGTCATTGGCGTTGGCCCTTGCGGAATGTTTGCTGGGCTGTTGCTGGCACAAATGGGATTTCGCCCCATTCTCTTAGAGCGCGGCAAGGCGGTTCACGAGCGTTCGGTTGACACCTTTGGCTTTTGGAGCAAGCGCAAGTTCAACCCTGAGTCGAATGCGCAGTTTGGTGAGGGCGGGGCGGGGACGTTTTCGGATGGCAAACTGTATAGCCGGATCAAAGATGGCGATCACTACGGTCGTAAGGTGCTGACAGAGCTAGTGAATCACGGCGCTGTGCCGGAAATTCTGTATATCAACAAGCCTCATATTGGGACTTACCGGCTGGTTAAAATTGTTGAAAATATTCGCAATGAGATTGTCGCATTAGGCGGTGAGGTGCGCTTTCAGCAAAGAGTTGAGGCCGTTGAGATAGCGGTTACAGGTGATCGCCGCCAGATCCGAGGCGTCACTTTAGAAGGTGGAGAGTTTGTCGCGGGAGAGCAGGTAGTGCTCGCGGTCGGGCACAGTGCTCGCGACACGTTTGAAATGCTGCATCAGCAGGGAGTATACATCGAGCCTAAGCCGTTTTCGGTAGGGTTTCGGATTGAGCATCCGCAGCCACTGATTGACCAGTGCCGGTTTGGTGAAAAAGCCGGACATCCTATTTTGGGCGCAGCGGACTATAAGCTGGTACATCACTGCTCAAACGGACGGACGGTGTATAGCTTTTGTATGTGTCCGGGCGGGCAGGTGGTCGCGGCAACTTCTGAGACAGGAAAAGTCGTGACAAATGGCATGAGTCAGTATGAGCGCAGCGGCAAGAACGCGAACAGCGGCATCGTGGTCGGTATCACACCAGAAGATTATCCGAGTGCGGCGGACAATCCGCTGGCGGGCATGGCTTTTCAAAGGCAGCTAGAGGCACGGGCGTTTGAGCTAGGGGGGGAAACCTACGAAGCACCAGGGCAGCTGGTTGGAGACTTTTTGGCGCAGCGGGCGTCTACTGAGCTGGGAACGGTGAAGCCGTCTTACCGTCCGGGCGTGCATTTGGGAGACTTGAGTGAGAGTTTGCCAGAGTATGCGATCGCCGCCATCCGCGAAGCCATTCCTGTTTTTGATCGCAAGATCAAAGGGTTCGCCATGCACGACGCTGTGCTCACGGGAGTCGAAACAAGAACCTCTTCACCCGTCCGCATCAAGCGCGACGACAGCTATCAAAGCTTAAACACCCACGGGCTCTACCCAGCTGGTGAGGGCGCAGGCTACGCAGGCGGCATTCTCTCAGCGGCAGTTGATGGGATAAAAGTGGCCGAGGCTGTCGCTTTGAGTATGGTCGAGATGAAT
>JBARVU010000224.1:0-5280 GCA_049646425.1 Phormidesmis sp.
CGCTGTCGTGTTGAGTCTAAGAACACTCAGTTATACAAAGGGTAGATGGCCCCAATTTTGGGCGAAGATTAACCAGTATGGATTTTCTCTCGCTTCTTAAACTCACATCAAATTTAGGTCACACCCCTTCGGCAAAGCATCAATTGCTGGCAATATAGGTAAAGTCATAGGGTACGCCTATCACGGCAAACTACAGGGCTCACACCGTTCAATTATACAGAGTCAGTAGCTAGCTGAACCACAGAAAGCACATAACGAAAGACCACCACATCAACATTTTTTACCGTGAAGAAGACGAAGGCTACATCGCCGACATCCCAGACCTCACCCACTGCTCGCCTTTGGTGAGACGCCCGCCGCAGCACTGCCAGAACTCACGTTAGCCAAACAAGCTAGGATAGAATCTGCCAAGGCTGAAGGAAAACCTATCCCATTACCCAGCGATCGCCCCATTATCTATCAGCTCAAATCGGCATAGTACAACTTTTGCCTAGTCACCAAGGGCAGTCAACTGATGAACTCTGCCACTTCAAGAACAACAGATTGACGCGATCACCCAAAGACAAACCGCCCTCCTCAACGCCGTAACCTCACAAATCTAACAGCGACTCTCAACAACCCACAGCCCACCCTTCACTTCTCAACTTCCCAATCTTCAAGCAGTAACCCTTCAACTCGCTGAAATTCCCGTACGTTATGCGTTATCAAAGTAAGATCGTTGGCTAGCGCAATAGACGCAATTTGTAAGTCGTAAGGGCCAATAGGGGTGCCTGCGTTAGCAAGCTGCGCACGAATACGACCCAATAAAACAGCCGACTCATCTCCAAACGGCAAGGAAACAAAACGGCTCAAAAAATTCTGCTGTCGTTCTAAAGTGCGAGGAGGATTACGACTACGCATTGCGCCATAAAACAGCTCCGCCTTCACGACCGAGCAAACCGCCATATCTTCAGTAGAAGTTGCTAGTAGGCGGTCACGCACCGCAGGCGAACGACCATTCAAAAACCTAACGCAAACGTTAGTGTCTAGTAAATAGCGTATTCTCAATCAAAAGCCCTATCAAAATCGTCATCCAAAGCTTCTGAGATGCCTTTACCATCAAGCACGATAGGATCGTCTGCACAAACACCATAGAGTTGCGCTAGCGAAGTTTGAGCAGATAGTGCCTGAACCGGTTGAATCGGTTGATAAACAACCATAACCTCCAGTTCTTGCTCAGTGAGACCCACCGAGACAGCAAGATGAAGTATACCATCCTTGCCAACGCGCTGGTGTACCTTGAAGCTATTCACTAAGTTTCCTCCCTTCTCTTACAGATTGGATCAGTTCTCAGTTTAACGCTGCACACCGCCTTAGCCTAGCAGCCTGCAAGCCAACGAAAGATAACCAACATACAGCTAACCCATGAAAGACCACCACATCAACATCTTTTACAGCGAAGATGACGAAGGATACATTGCTGACATTCCCGACCTCATTTACTGCTCCGCCTTTGGCGAAACGCCTATTGAAGCACTGCAAGAACTAGCGATCGCTAAACAGGCATGGTTAGATTCTGCCAACGCGGAAGATAAGCCTATCCCGACGCCAAGCTATCGCCCCATCATCTATCAGTTGCAGTCCGCCTGATTGTCATCTCAAGCCATAGCCCAACGCCCCAAAAGCGCGATTCACCATTTCGAGGTCTTACTATGACAAGAATGTACTCTAACTTCAATACAGACCTGTCAAAAGCGCAGCTAGGTCGGCTAGCGGACAAAACCACCGCGCCTGATGCTGATAAAGAGGCAATGACCCTACTGGGAGAACGCCTTGGCGCAGTCGTATCTGCAAAAATTTCAGATAGCGCCTCTACCCTATACCTCGCCTGTACCGTCGAAGACACAGACTACCTGGGTAAAGGCATACTGACTCCATTAGATCGGCATCTTCAGTCCGTCTCACTCGCTTGCTTCTGGAACGAAAGATTTTCACCTTTCAACGTAGGCGATATAAAAGCCTCGCCCGTCATCAGAAGGTATACAGAACCTGCAAGTAGTAGAGTTCGTGCAAACGACGTAGCTGACTAAAAGCATAGCTGAAGATAAATTCAACACATCGTACTGAATATGAAAGACCACAGCATCAACATCTTTTATAGGGAAGAAGACGGAGGCTGAGCCAGAGTAGCAGCGTATACGCTAAAAGCATGCGACCAGTAAAGTCGCAAATTGACCAGGTAAAAGAGAGGCGTAAAAATATGGGTAGTTGTAGCTAGAACACCTTTTCCATACTCTTGAGCGTTTCTTCTCGAATCAGGTTAAACACCTGTCGATTTAGCTTTGTGTATTCTGGCGTTAGCATGTCGTCCACCTGGCGAGGTCGCTTCAGCGGAATGTTGATTTCGGCTTTGATTCGCCCCGGCTGTACGCCCATGACGAAAATGCGATCGCCCAAAAACACCGCCTCCTCAATATCGTGCGTTACAAACACAATCGTCGTCTTCAGCGTCTCCCAAATGCTCAGTAGCAGCTCCTGCATCATGTGCCGGGTCTGCGCATCCAAAGCGGCAAACGGCTCATCCATCAGCAATACCGAGGGTGAATTCACCAGGGCACGAATGATACTCGCTCGCTGCTTCATACCCCCCGAAAGCTGGGCCGGATAAGCATTGCGATACTTCGCTAAGCCCACCAGGTTCAAATACTCGCCCACCATCTCCTGACGCTTCGCTTTGGGCATCCCTTTAATCTTCAGACCGAGTTCAACATTCTGAAAAACGGTTTTCCAGGGTAAAAGAGAGTACTGCTGAAAGACAAATCCGCGATCAGCGCCGGGCTTGGTCACCGGCTGCTGATCCACCATCACGTAGCCCGCTGTGGGCTTAACAAACCCAGTAATAATGTTCAGCAGCGTAGATTTACCACAGCCCGATGGCCCCAGCAGGCACACCAGCTCACCCGGCCTAATCTGTAAATTAATCGAGTCCAGCACCTGGTTCGACCGATCTTTTTGACTGAAGATCATCGAAATCCCTTCCACATTCACCGCGCCTTTTGTGGGTTCCGTCGATATTTTTAATTGGGTCAGGGCTTCTTGAACCATTGCGATCGCTCCTACTTCTTAATTACTCGCCACGGCATCAACGCTTGCATCACCCGCCCCACCGCCCAAGAACTCGCTGCCCCCATCAGCCCAATCAACAACATCCCCATCACAATCGGCGGATAGTTAGATGTCACATAAGACTCCCAGGTAATATAGCCCACGCCATAGCGACCCGCCAAAATCTCAGCCGTCACCAGGCAAAACCAGGCATTCCCCATGCCAATGATCAGTCCATTGGCAATTCCTGGCAGTGAACCCGGTATCACAATGTCTTTAAAGATATGCCACTGCTTAGCGCCCAAACATTGCCCCACTCGAATCAACACAATGTCGTGCAAAACATTTTCAACCGCTCGAATGGTACTGATCAAAACCGGAAAAAACGCACCCACAAACGTGATATAGATCATTCCGGTTTCAGCGGTCGGAAATATCAAAATCGCCAGCGGAATCCAGGCCACCGCTGGAATTGGCCTCAGCAGCTCTAACCAGGGCATCATCAGATCTTCAACGACTTGAAACCAGCCGATGAACATCCCCATCACAATGCCGAAAACAGACGCAACGGTAAAACCCGCTAACACCCGCACAACGCTAGAGCGAATATGCACACCCGGATCGCTCAAGAAAAAGTCAACCGTGGCCTCGGCGACCTCCACTGGAGAAGGCACCAGTTGGAAATTGATAAAAAGCTTGAAGCCAATCGTGCACAGAAACTGCCAGATGCCGAAAAAGAGGATCAAAGACAGCAATCTGACAGCAGAACGGTTGGCAGTCAGATTGGCTAGTAAACGAGATGGCTCAGAGGGTTGAGTGCGATCGCGCACCCGGTTTTGAGGAACAGTACTTGCCATCATCCCACCCGTTCCGGCACAGCAGACCTGAGCGCATAGCGTAAATCATTCAGCGTTAAGCGGCTGATGCGCAACGGCTGAGGGCCGCTCGCGTAAGTTTGCATGAGATCTTTAAAGGAGCTCACCTGCCCGCCCGATTCAGCGGCAAATGCCTCCGCATCCGCTTCCAGTAAAAAGGCAGAGACCTCATCGCCGTTAGTAACGTAGTAGGAATTCTCGGCAAACAGCTTCCATCCCTTATTGCGGTCATGCACAAAGATCACATCCGCCGCTTTACCCTCATCCTGCAATTCAGCTAGCTTCTTCACCATATTGGGAATCGAAGCAAAGTCAGTCACAGTGGGATCTTCTTGAATCCATAGCTGAGCAGCCATTTTCGGCTCTGCAATCTCCTCACCGGTCAAGGCGTCTTCACCCGTGATCACATAGCTTTCACCCTCAGCAATCACCTCGTCATAGTCCAGGCCCATATTCTCCATGGCGCTTCTTAAGAAGCTTTCATCGACCCAGCCAGTTACCTCTTCAGGATCTACGGGCGTTTCGATTTTGCCGAGGCTGGTCAGGGTCGCAATACTGTTCTTCAGCGCACTCAGCTGAACGTCGCCAATGCTGGGGTTAATCGGCTGTAGACCAGATGGCCCCAAGAACATGTAAACCACTTCTTTTTCAATGCCAGACCATTCTTCAATCTGTGCAGAGATCTCTTCTGGATTCTCTCGAAACATTTGATTAGCTTCAAGCATGGCCTGGAGATAAGCTTCTACAATCTCTGGATACTGCTCGGCAAAGTCTGAGCGAACAACAATTCCGTGCAGCGTCGGAACGCCCGTCTGAGCGCCATCAAAAATCTTCTTAGCAAAGCCTCGGAATGGAAAGAGTTCCCCAAAAGGAACAAAGTCAGCGTGGGCATCAATCTGCCCGGTGCGCAGGCTAGTACCACCTACCTCGGGGGCCTGGCTGATCAGCCTAACGTCCTCTTCGGGATCAATACCGGCATCAGAAAGTGCCTTTAGCACCATGCCGTGGGCCGCAGACCCGAAGGGAACTGACACCGAGCCGCCTTTGAGATCAGCTAGTGAGGTGACATCGCTGTCCTTAGGCACAACAACCGCATTCCCGGCTCCATTGGGACTGTAAGCCAAGGTGCCAATAAAGGTCGAGGTCACGCCTTCTACCTCTTCCTGAAACTTGATCAAATTAATCACAGCCGGGAAATCTCCCATCAGGCCAATATCAATTTGATCGGCGAGCATTTTATTCGTAATTGGTGGCCCTGATGTGTAGCTTGACCATTCGATTTCGTACTCTACCCCTTCGTACTTGCCATCCTTAGGCAAAT
>JBARVU010000225.1:0-5455 GCA_049646425.1 Phormidesmis sp.
CCCGGCGTTTCGATGGAGCTGTGCGGCGGTACCCATGTTGGCAATACCGCTGAGATTGGCGTGTTTAAGATTGTTTCAGAAACGGGGGTAGCGGCGGGCATCCGACGGATTGAGGCGGTGGCTGGGCCAGCGGTATTGGACTATTTGGAAGTGCGCGATCACATCGTGCGAGAGCTCAGCGATAAATTCAAAACTAAGCCCGAAGAAATCACCGAGCGGGTTGCTAGTCTGCAAAGCGAACTCAGGGCCGCGCAAAAAGACCTGGCTGCCATTCAGTCCGAGCTTGCCTTAGCTAAGTCTGACCAGCTGCTTGTCCAGGCGGAGACTTTTGGCGATATCTCTATACTGGTCGCCAACATGGACACTGTGGAACCCGACGCGCTAAAAGCAGCCGCTGAACGACTGCTGCAAAAGCTCGGCAGTGGTGCCGTCGTCCTGGGTTCTGTGCCAGAAGAAGGGAAGGTGAGCCTGGTCGCTGCCTTTAGCCAGCCCGTTATCAGCAAGGGGCTACAGGCCGGTAAGTTTATCGGCGGCATTGCTAAGCTAACCGGTGGTGGCGGCGGCGGTCGACCTAACTTCGCCCAAGCAGGGGGGCGAGAGACCGCTAAGCTTCCTGAAGCCTTAGAGGCAGCCAGAACGCAGCTGATAGAGGCACTAGGTTAAAGGACATTAAGGCTCTAACGCAGCGCGCAAATCAGTTCTGCCCCTCGGGGGTGTGATTTTCGCTGACTAGCAGCGCCACCGGAAACTGAGCGAGCAAGTCTCCTATCAACGGCTGCTCGCTCAGCGTGAGCGGTTGGTCGGTAATCCAATCTTTCCAATCGGCCTGTTCCCCATTGGGCAGCTCTATTGCCGTATTTCCCCAGACGGCTTTGCTCAGCGGCAGGCTAGTGGGCGGAATCAGACTCGTTAAGAATCTTGGCACAACTGTGACAACCGTATGCTCTCCCTTATGGCGAGCAAATGCAACAACGTGGTCGGCGCGATCGCCCGTCACCGTCAGCGGCAAGTAGCTACCGCTTCTAAACACATTGCGAAAATAGTTTCGAGCCGCTAGCCCTCGCAGCGTTAGAAACAGCTTGATGTGACCGTTCGCACGATTTTTTAGCAGGTCTTTGAGCAAAGCGGTGGGCTGTTTTTGCCAGCGTTCTCGAATATTCTTCAGGGCCTTAAATCGCTGCTCGTAGTCTACCGGGCGGCGGTTATCTGGGTCTACCAGGCTCAGATCCCACATCTCTGTACCCTGATAAAAGTCAGGCAATCCTGGGGCCGTGAGCTTGATTAGCAGCTGAGAAAGAGAATTGTAGATGCCATATTCGGCAATTCGCTTTTGAAAGTCTTGAAGCTTTTCCAGAAAGACATTATCTTTCCCAGGGGTGAGCAATGTGTCTACAAAGTGAACGTAGGCTTCCTCATACTCGGCGTCAGGCCGGAGCCAAGCAGTGTGTACCTTAGCTTCTCGAACTGCTTTAACAACGTACGCTTTCACTCTTTCTTTGAACTCAGGCAAATCTTTTTCTTCAAAGGGATACGCACCCACCAGGGTTTGATACAAAAAATACTCGTCATTGGGTTCGGGCGCCAGCTGATCGTGGATAATCTCCTTCTTGTCAACGTTGAGTTCGCTCCAAGCTTTGACTTCGTTTTCCCAGTCTTCTGGCAGTTCAGAAATCACACTCAAGCGCGATCTGACGTCTTCACTGCGCTTGGTATCGTGAGTGGAGGTGGCGTTGAGCGTATTGGGCCAATGCTCCTGCTGATAGCAGTTGTAGTCGTGAAAGCCTTTGATCGACACGCCAAAATTGTCAGGAGCACCGCCCACTTCATTGAGCCCGATGAATCTGTTGTAAACATAAAACAGCGTATCCTCTACCCCCTTTGCCATCAGCGGCCCGGTGAACTGCTGTAGCCGCATGACGAAGTGTAGCCATTGCGCTCTCTCTTCAGCCGGTAGAGAATCTTCGTACTCCAGCAGCAGGAACTTTTCGATCAGATCAAGTTCGTTCAGCAGCTGAGGAATTCGCTTCCTGGCCTGGGCGATCGCCATTTGAATATACTTGAGATCGTTCTTAGAGCTGCCCCGCTGATTGATATACGTGCAGTAAATAGGAAAAGAGACTAATACTTCTTGAATCGCGGTCTTGAGGCCGTTTGCCGTCAGATCGCGGCCATAGCGATACTGACTGGCCACCCGCTTCAAAAACCGAGCCAAATTATCAATATCGCCCACTAAATTCGTATCTGCAATCAGCTGCTTTTTCTCTAAAAAGAGTCTTTCGTAGCCATCGCGCAGACCGCTGAACTGCTTGTAGAATCGAGTGAAGTACTTTTGGTTTTGCTGTTGATAAAATACGCCGTTGACATAGTTGAGAAACTCGTAGCCCGAGGTTCCCTGAACAGGCCAATGCTCGGGCAGTCTCTCGTCAGGTTCTAAAATCTTTTCGATAACGGTATAGACGCCGTTTGTTTTTTCATTCAGCCGCTGCAGGTAGCCTAGCGGGTCATAGAGACCGTCAATATGATCTATTCGCAGGCCGTTAATTTGCTTAGCCCCGACCAAATCTTCAATCAGTGCATGGGTTTGGTCAAATACTTTAGGATTGTCGACCTTGACACAAATAAGCTCATTCACCGTGAAAAACCGGCGGTAGTTAAGTTCTTCTGCCCCTACTTTCCAGAAAGAAAGTCGATAAAACTGTTCTAACAAGAGACGATCCAATAGATCAAAACTCTGAGGTTTTCCCGGCTGTCCGTTGAAGGCTTCAATGTTTTGGTCGATCAGGGCTTTGATTTCACTGCTCGATTCGTACAGCTCCCACAGCAAATTTTTAACAAAGCTGGCCTGATCTCTGCGTTCCCGCCCTTTTAAGGTGGGAAAGGTGTTCCTAACGGTGTTTAACACGCCGATAAGCTTGATATAGTCCGGGTGCTGGCGGCCCATTTGTCTTCTCAGCCAAGACAGCTCATGGTTTAAAAACCGGGCATAAGATTCTACGCGAATCGGGAAATGAAGGCCGTAGTAGTTTACCTTGAGCCCATCTTGCTCGTAGCTAAGCTGGATTTCTCCACGCTCTAAGCATCGGTGATAGAAGTCTCCCAACATCGGCGCGAGCACTTTTCCCTGAATATCGTCATAGGAGTGCTCCCACTCGATATCAAAGTAGTCTATGTACTGTGACTCTGGCCCATGCTCCAACACATCCATCAGATAGTGATTTTCACCATCGTAGGCCATGTGGTTGGGGACAATATCTTGCAGCCAGCCCATGCCGCGCTCTTGCAACTCTTCGATAAGAACGTCAAACTCTCCTCGACCGCCTAACTCAGGATTAAGCTGGTTTTGATCGACGACGTCGTAGCCGTGCTGGCTGCCGCTTCGAGACTTGAAGATAGGAGAGGCGTAAACGTCGGCAATTCCGAGCTGATCGAGATAGTCAACAATCTTTTTAGCTTCGCCAAACCCAAAATCAGGGTTGAACTGAAGGCGGTAAGTGGCAACAGGAATACGCATGGGACACTAGCGGTGAAGAGAGCATGAGAAATATGGGAGCGGCACCGATGGCTGAACGTCACAGCTTGCCGAACTTCAGGTGTCAGGACTAGCCCTATAGAGGGCAATGCTCATAGGGCTGATCGACAGTAGGGTCGTCTCAGGGGTGATTGTTTGAGGAAGGACATTATCGGTGCCTGCAGCCGATTTTTCGGATGACCACTGAGGATCTGCAGAGTTAATCTGCTGCTGCCAGGTCTGAGCCGTTCCAGTCTGTGTACCTAAGGGTAGCTCAACTTTGGCAGGCTGCTCGCCAAAATTCATGACGCAGAGTAGATCGCCGCTAGTGAGCTGGAGGTGATAGCAAATTGTATCGTCAGTATGCTCGACGACCATGTCGCCAGGATAGGAAGGGGTCGCGATTTTACACTGCTTGCGAACTTCGATTAGCTGCCGGTAAAAGCTGCGAAGGGCAGCCTGTTGAGCCCGCTCGGAAGAAGCGTCCTCACTGGGGGAGAGCCAATTAAGCGTAGATTTCTCTAGCGTTTCTACACCAGCTGGATCGGGCGGTGTGCCGGTGCTGTGGAAGGCTTCAAATTCTGCTTTGCGGCCAGCCCGGACGGCGGCAATCAGGTCGGGGTCACCGTGGTCTACGAAGTAAAGGAAAGGAGCGGTTTCGCCGTACTCTTCACCCATGAACAGTAGCGGTAGGTAGGGGGAGAGCAGGGTGACACCCGCAGCGATCTTGAGCGCTTCAAAGGACATCAGGGTGGGGAAGCGATCGCCCATCATCCGGTTACCCACCTGATCGTGGTTTTGGTTGCAAATGACAAACTTCTGAGAGGGCAGATCCAGGGCGGGTGCGCCATGAACGCGCTGACGGAAACGAGAATACTGGCCAGCATAAAGGAAACGGTTTTTAAGAGCGATCGCCAAAGCCTCCAACCCTTCAAAGTCGCCATAGTAGCCAATATTTTCGCCGGTCAGCCGCGCATGAAGGGCATGGTGAAAGTCGTCGCTCCACTGGGCATCGAGCTGATAGCCGCCCTTTTCGACCGGGCGGATCAGCCGAGGATCGTTCAGGTCGCTTTCGGCGATTAGATAGGCCGGGCTGGGGCGGCTATCGGCAAAGTCGGCCGCCGCTTCAGAGAGCGCTAGTAAAAAGTGCTTGGCGCCAAAGTCGTAAATGGCGTGAACCGCATCGAGTCGAAGCGCGTCGATGTGATAGTCACGCAGCCACATCAGCGTGTTTTCGATGAAGTAATTGCGGACACCATCGCTGTGGGCATCGTCAAAATTGATAGCGCTGCCCCACGGGGTACGGTAGTGGTCAGTCGTGTAGGGGCCAAACTTGCCGGTGTAGTTACCTTCCGGGCCAAAGTGGTTGTATACCACGTCCATAATCACAGCTAGGCCATGCTGGTGGCAGGCATCGACAAGCCGCTTGAGCCCGGTTGGCCCGCCGTAGGAATTTTGAACCGCAAAGGGAAACACACCGTCGTAGCCCCAGTTGCGAGCACCGGGGAACTGAGCGACCGGCATGATTTCAATGACGTTGATGCCAAGTTCTACGAGATCGGGGAGGCGGGCGATCACCGCTTCAAAAGTACCTTCCGATGTAAATGCACCGACATGCACTTCATAGATAATGTAGTCAGTGAGGGGAATACCCTGCCAGTCGCCATCCTGCCAGTCAAACTGACTGTGGTTGACTACTTCAGACGGCCCATGCACGCCGTCTGGCTGAAAGCACGAGGCCGGATCAGGCCAGGATGCTCCGCCTTCTAGCTGGTACTTGTAGCGGGTGCCAGCAGGCAAATCAGGCGCGCTAGCGTGCCAGTATCCCTTTTCATCTTTTTCCATCGGTAAAAGGGGAACCGACAAACCTGCCTCTGGTGAACTGCCAGCAGCGCTTACGATCTCGACGGCGACGTTCTCTAGCAGCGGCGCCCACACAGTAAACTC
>JBARVU010000226.1:0-4053 GCA_049646425.1 Phormidesmis sp.
CAGAGGGCAACCATACGCGGCTGGTGCTGGCCAATCAAACCTTGGGAAACAACCAGCGAATATGGTACGCCTACAACCCTGATATTGAGATTCAATCCTCGCCGGTTAAGCTCACTGTCATCAGCGATACGCTGTTCAAGCAGCAGCCTGTCTTGTCTTCTCAGCTGGCGAATGACGATAAGGTGTTTGTTAAAAACGGCACCCAGTTCGACTTGCAGTCCTACCTACCGGCAGCTGGCAACCACCTCAAAATTGCACTTGCCAACCAGTTTTTGGGGCCTTTAAACCGAAACACCTGGTATACCTATCAGCCTGATGTGCGGGTGAGCGGGTCTGTCGTCAAGCTCAAGGTCGTCAGCGATACTTTGTTCAAGCTTAAGCCGGTGCTCTCCAGTCAGCTTTCTAGTGCAGAGAAAATCTTTGTGAAGAATGGTACTGAGTTTGAGCTGGTAGACAGTGAGACAGCGGCGGGCAATCATGTGCGTGTGGTGCTCGCGACGACGGGGTTGGGTGATCGCAATCTCAAAACCTGGTATGCCTACGCTCCAGACATCGTCATCGAAGGCAACCCCGCCGACAATACCCCTCATAAAAACAATCCGGCCAAGCCAGAGCCAGAGCCAGAGCCAGAGCCAGAGCCCCCAGTCGTTCAAAAGCCTCCTACTCCTCCGGTACCACCTACCCCGAAGCCGACTGAGCCTGAACGGAAGCCCACTGGCCCCTTTCGTCTACCTGGTTTTCGCAGCACCTTTTACCTATCCGAGCCGATCATTCCAGATGGCAACTTTACCTGGGCGGAGGCGACTAAAAACGGCAGCCGGATTCCGGTCAGTCGGGATATTGTGTATGGCATTATTCGCATCGCTCGGGTGATGGAGGAGGTGCGGGCACGCATGGGCGATCGCCCCATCAAAGTTAATTCGTGGTATCGCGACCCGGCCTCCAATCGCGCCGTCGGCGGGGCCAAATACTCGCGACATATGTCTGGCGATGCGGTCGATTTTGTGGTGACGGGCGTCAGCGCCTACACCGTATACGCCCGGCTAAACAGCTGGTGGGGATCTCGGGGTGGACTGGCCAGCTCGTCCATCTTTACCCACATCGACGCTCGCGGATACTATGCGCGCTGGAGCTACGGATACTAGATAATGCAGTTTTCTGTGAATATTGCTCAGGCGCTTGATCGCTTTACTCAGCTCGTACATAAGGTATAAGCGGGTGAGCCATACGAATGTGCTTTCTGAGCCGCTAAAGCCTCAGCTCAATTCAAAAACTTCATTAAAGCCTTGAACCCTTAAGCCTGCTGTTTCACCCACTGGCGAAATTGTTTAACCAAGGCATTTTCGCCGGTGGTTTGCTGCAAACTCAGAAACCGCAAAATATCGGCTGCCCTTAGTAGAGGTAAGGCATGGCTATGCAGTTGAGCAATATAGCGGCCCGATGGAGAGTATAGATTTCTAAACGTTTGCTGTCATAGCGCCAGACTTCGGGGACGCCCAACGCCTGGTAGATGACAAAGCGCTCTAGCGACCTGCTGGTGATATTAATTTCGACGGCTAAGTCAAGGGGGAGGAAGCTGGCTCAGATCGATCTGGTCGAGCCCTCGAACCTGGGGCTCATTTTGAATGTAATAGCACTGATCTGGTTCTAGGCCGCTTTTCAAGTCTTCTCGGGCACAGGTTCTTGACCCTAAACTACGAATTTCTAGATCGAGTTCCTCGGTGGCAGCCTCGATCAAACGACCTATGAGCTTTTTGTAGGTTTCATAGGGATCAAGAGGCATCCGAATTTCTAGCCTGCCGTGAGCGTAGGTTAGCCGCATAGCAGGCTCTTGGGCAAAGTCGCGAATGAGGGACCGATAGCTTTGCCAGTTGATATTCTGCAAAACGACCCGGTCGGGACTCTGAATGAGGGTAGCAGTCATGACGGATGCTCACAGACGCTTAGCTGGTTTGAGTGTAATCGGTTCTACTCCTTATGGCTTTCACCGTCTGCCTCGTCCCGAACTGACGTTGCCAGCCTTTCGAATCGAACCTTGAGGCCATCGCGAGGTTTGGGTGTTGGTACCACCGTCATACTCAAGTCCTGATCGGGCAAGAGCGTCCACTGGTACTCACGCAATAGCCGCGCCGCAAAGATTTTCATCTCCAGTCGCGCAAACTCCTTGCCCAAGCACTCACGCAGGCCGCCGCCGAAGGGTAGGTGACTAAACGCCATCAGCTTTGCTGAATCAGGAGCAAACCGTTCAGGATCAAAGTCCTTCGGATTAGGGAAAACCTCGCTGTCGCTGTGGGTTGAACTGATTTGATAGATCGCTGACCAGCCCTGCGGAATTGTAAAGCCGCCATACTCGCAGTCGCGCAGCACCTCCCGAAAGCCGCCACCCACTGGGGGAACCAGTCGCAGCACCTCTTTGATTACCTGGTCGAGGTAGGTCATTTGTTTGAACAGCTCTGGCGTCAGCGGTTGTTCGGCAAACTGGGCCTGCTCCGCACGGGCTTTAGCTATGCTCTCGGGGTTTTGGGCCATCAGCAGGCAGAAGCTGGCAATCGCGGAAGTCAATGTTTCATGCCCTGCAAATAGCAGCAGCAGCACTTGATCTTTCAACTCCTCAATACTCAACCCTTCCCCCGTTTCCTCGTCTCGTGCCTTGAGCATAATGTCTAGCGCATCTGTTTCCGGTCGGTCAGGGTCGGCTTGCAGTAAGGTTTGGCGGTCGCGCACCAGCCGCTCAATTTCAGCCAGCAGCCCTGCCCGGTTCCGCCACGCCTGACCAAATGCTGTCCAGGGCAGGTTCACTGGAAGACTAAACAACCCCCTATCCCAAGTCTCGAACAGCTCACCCAACCGAGTTTTGGAACCGTGATCAAGCCCGATCAGTAGCTTGCAGGCAATGTCGAGGGTGTAGTCGCGGAGCTGAGGGTACCAGGTCAGCTCTTTCTGGTCGAGCCAAGAGTGGAAGTAGCGATCGCTAATCGCCGCCATTGCCGGAACGTACCCCGCTAGCGCCCGTGGCTGAAACGCCTGCACCAGCAATTTGCGCCGCGCCGCATGTGTATGGCCCGACTGCAATGCCAGAGATCGCGGCCCCAACAACTTTTCAACGCTAGGCGGCCAGCTCACCTGAAAGTATTCACTTTCATGGGAAAGGACAAAGCGATTGCCCTCGGGGCCTTTGATAAAAATAGTCGGGCTTCCTAATAGCCGCGTCTTGAAGATTGGGCCAAACTTAGCGTGGCGTTTACTGGCAAAATCGGGATCTCTAAAAAACTGGAGCGCCTCACCAATGAAAGGGAGGCCGAAGTTGCCAGGGGGCAGGCGCAGGTTAGAGGCAGGGGCAGTCATAGCAAGGCGATCTAGAGGATGGGTTGCCGCGATCTAAAACATTACAGGTTTTGCCCAGCCTACCTTATCTACTAATTGCAGCTTACGAAACACATGCTGCGTACCTATAGGCTCATGTGTGTAGCGCACTCTCATAAAAGCTTTTCAATTGGCAGAGTCGTACCTCACTAAATTTAGAAGCGATAGCCGGAAACCTAGCAGGGCAGTAGATTCATAAGAATATTTTGTTTGTTAATCTATTTGCAATATTTCGTTACAGTATGTTAAGATAAGTACATACCGATGAGTCAGTTACTCGTTTGAGTCCCTGTTCATCCTATACATATTCACTTTCACCCCCGCAATCATTCAATGGTTTCTACAACAACAACTCTTCAGCGGAGCGAAAACGCTTCCCTGTGGGAGCAGTTTTGTCAGTGGGTCACAAGCACCGAGAACCGCCTCTATGTAGGTTGGTTCGGCGTCTTGATGATTCCGACACTACTCGCTGCCACTGCCTGCTTCGTAATTGCCTTCATCGCCGCACCCCCCGTCGACATCGACGGTATCCGTGAGCCCGTTGCTGGTTCTTTGATGTACGGCAACAACATCATCTCTGGTGCTGTGGTGCCGTCCTCTAACGCGATTGGCCTTCACTTTTACCCGATTTGGGAAGCTGCCTCACTCGACGAGTGGCTGTACAACGGCGGCCCTTACCAGCTGGTCATC
>JBARVU010000227.1:0-13352 GCA_049646425.1 Phormidesmis sp.
GCCAACATTCACATCAAACACCTACTGTCTGAGAGGAAAAGAAATCTAGAGAAAAGTTCGCAAAAAGCTGAAGGAAGAGACTAGAGCCCAAGTTGATGTAGGCACTTCAGCACAAGTACTCGTGGTATTTGTAGGGCAGCTCTTCTGAATATACAGAAAACTCCGCACGCGCCAATCAAAGCCCTGCAAATAGGGCAATGTCAAGCTGCGCTATCCCCCTCATTTGACCGGCGACTTAGCGCCATCGCCACCCAGTTTTTCAATTATTTATCGTTCAACAAAGGAAACTACATGAGTAGAAGTGTCACTAGAAGTACCAGCAGCGCTCAGAGCAACTCAGAGAAAGTGCTCAAAATCATTCCCCTAGGCGGGCTTCACGAGATTGGGAAAAATACCTGCGTATTTGAATATGATGACGAAATCGTCTTGCTAGATGCCGGACTTTCGTTCCCGACCGAGGGCATGCACGGCGTTAATATCGTGCTACCTGACATCACCTACCTCAAAGAAAATCAGCACAAGATCAAGGGCATGATCGTCACCCACGGTCATGAAGACCACATTGGCGGTATCGCCTTCCACCTCAAACAGTTCGATATTCCGGTGATCCATGGGCCGCGTTTGGCCATGGCGCTGCTGCAGGGCAAGCTCGAAGAAGCAGGCGTCTCAGATCGAACCAAGCTTCATACCGTTGGCCCTAGAGACACTGTGCAGTTTGGCAAGCACTTCAGCGCTCAGTACATTCGCAACACCCACTCCATGGCCGACAGCTTCACCATGGCGATCAAAACGCCGGTGGGTACGGTTATTCACAGCGGCGACTTCAAAGTCGACCACACGCCCGTAGACGGCGAGTTTTTTGACTTTCAGAAAATCGCTGAGTACGGCGAAGAAGGCGTGCTGTGCCTGATCAGCGACTCTACCAATGCAGAGATTCCAGGCAATACCCCCTCAGAGCGATCCGTTTTCCCCAACTTAGATCGCGAATTTAACAATGCCGAGGGGCGGTTGTTTGTGACGACCTTTGCCTCGTCAGTGCACCGGGTAAGTATGCTGCTGGAGCTGGCTCAAAAGCATAAGCGCGACGTGTTCGTCGTCGGCCGCTCAATGCTCAACGTTATCTCCCACGCTCGCAATCTAGGCTATATCAACTGCCCGGATAGCCTGTTTAAGCCGCTCAATATGCTGAAGCAGTGCCCCGATGAAAAGGCGATGATTTTGACCACTGGCTCTCAAGGCGAGCCCATGGCCGCCCTGACCAGAATTGCGAATCGCTCCCACCGCCAAATCAGAATTCAAACCGGCGATACCGTCATCTTTTCTTCGAACCCGATTCCGGGCAATACGATCAGCGTCGTCGGCACCATTGATAAGCTGATGCAGCAGGGCGCCCGGGTTATCTATGGCAAAGACAAGGGGCTGCACGTCTCTGGCCACGGCTACCAGGAAGACCATAAGCTGATGCTGGCACTGACCCGGCCCAGGTTCTTCATTCCGGTGCACGGCGAGCACAGAATGCTGGTCAAACACGCTGAGATGGCTCAGCAGCTAGGCGTTGAAGCGGATAACGTAGCGATTGTTAATAATGGCGATGTGATCAAGCTCACTGCCGACAGTATGAAGGTTGACGGCAAGGTCACGGCGGGGATTGAGCTGGTAGATGCTTCGCGGACGGGCATTGTCGAACGGGCCGTTCTCAAGGAGCGTCAGCAGCTAGCCGAAGATGGCATTATCACCGTATCCGCTACCGTCGATGGCAAGGGCCAATTGCTCAGCGAACCAACGGTGAATCTACGCGGGGTCGTCACCGTCAAGACCCAGGAGCAGTGGGAACGGGGCACGGCTCAGGTGGTGAAAAAGTCGGTGCGCGATCGCTGGAAAGAAGTCGTTGAGCAGCCTGAGAGCAATAGTCCTGTTGTTAAGTGGGACGGGCTCCAGTCACGCTTAGAAGAAGACATGCGTCGATTTGTTCGCCGTGAACTGCCCAAACAGTATCCCGTCACCGTTTTGCTACTCCAGCACGTCGACGGATCAACGGCTTCTGGCCCTGCAAAGCCGATCAAAGGAAATGATGAAGCTCAGCGCGATTCGGGTCGGCGGAAGCGCTCTCTATCTACCGCGTCTGCTTCGTAGGCACATTACATTGGTGTCGTATCGGGAGTTTCACAAGGGTCGATTTGTCGGGGCAACAGGGGAGCATTCCTACAGGCTATCTTCCCTGCTCCTCCGCTCCCTGCCCCGTTCGCGGCACCTGATCTTTAGACTTGACACTGCACTAGCAACTTGCAACACCCCTGTAAACTAGCAAGATTGACAGCTAAATTAATTTTTTGTATCGCTAAGTGTACAAAATCACCGCTGGCGTTATAATACAGCCACGGAAGCTACTGCAAGGAATGTGCTGATTCTTTGAGTTGGGTATCAGCCAGCAGTCGACGGTTGAGTTTAGAACCGTGGCCTTATCAGGGTTTTATGTGCCGTGCCAGTAAAGGCACAGACTACATTACCTTGATAGGAACCTGCCAGGAAGGCGAAAGAACGGTGATCGCGCTCAGTCTATTGGTTAAGCCTAGTAGATGAAGCGTTTTAAGTTATCAAAAGCTCAGGTAGTTATTCTATTAGCCAACCTGTCTCTAGATAGAGCTTAGAGAAGTCCCCTTTGCAGAAAGGTACCTTCTGACAAGTTATCTTCTCCGAAAGCTCTATTTGGCAACCACCCAGCATCCTTGTAGCGTGAGCAATCTTCCGGCAGGTGAATTTTCGGGAAGCTAGCCAAAAAATCGCCGACTGATTCAACAGCTCAGTTTCTTACAGATTAAGCCTTCCACGATTCAAGCTCGTTTTTCAACTTAAAGCTTTTCTCAAATTTATTTACTTGCAACTCAAGGATCCGTCAGCAGTCAAGCCTTAAAGCATAGGCGCGCGCTGGCAGGCTTCAGAGGAATATTGAATGCCCAAGCAGATTGTTATTGCAGAGCAGCATCGAATTGCTGCTGTTTTTTCCGAAGATCAAATTCAAGAAATTATCGTTGCCACTGGTAGCCACCAGGTAGGAGATATCTATCTCGGAACCGTCGAGAATATCCTACCGGGTATTGACGCCGCTTTTGTGAATATTGGCGACAGCGATAAAAATGGCTTTATGCACGTCTCTGACCTGGGGCCGCTGAAGCTAAAACGCATGGCCGGATCGATCACTGAGCTGCTCGCCCCTCGGCAAAAGGTCTTAGTGCAGATCATGAAGGAGCCAACCGGTAACAAAGGGCCAAGGCTCACCGGTAAGGTCAGTTTGCCAGGCCGATATTTGGTGCTGATGCCCTATAGCAGAGGCGTCAACCTATCTCGCCGGATTCGCAATGAGACAGAGCGCAATCGATTGCGAGCCCTCGGCATTTTAATCAAGCCTCCCGGCATGGGTTTGCTGATTAGAACGGAAGCTGAAGATGTCTCTGAAGACGCCATCATCAAAGACTTAGAAGCTTTACAGCAGGATTGGGAAACCATTCAGCAGGAAGCCTTATCTACCCGCCCGCCTGCCCTGCTAAACCGGGACGATGACTTTATTCAGCGGGTGTTGCGCGATGTTTACAGTGACGATGTTAACCGTGTTGTCACCGATACCGCCGATGGTTTAGAAAGGACTCGGCAGCATCTGTCAGGCTGGGGCGATGGCCGAAACCCGGCGGGCACTTTGATCGATCATCACCGCGACTCGACCCCTATTCTTGAATATTTCCGGGTCAACGCCGCTATCCGTGAGGCGCTCAAACCCAGGGTAGACCTGCCTTCAGGGGGCTATATCATTATTGAGCCGACCGAAGCGCTAACCGTCATTGACGTGAACTCGGGTTCCTTTACCCGTTCTGCGACAGCCAGAGAAACTGTACTCTGGACGAACTGTGAAGCTGCCGTTGAAATTGCCAGACAGCTTAAGCTGCGCAATATTGCTGGCGTCATTGTGGTCGACTTTATCGACATGGAATCGCGCCGCGACCAAATGCAGGTGCTAGAGCAGTTTGGCACGTCTCTCCGCTCAGACAAGTCCAGGCCGCAAATTTCACAGCTCTCTGAGCTCGGCCTCGTTGAGCTCACTCGCAAACGCCAAGGACAAAATATCTACGAGCTGTTTGGCAAAACCTGTCCCACCTGCGGCGGGCTTGGCCATCTAGCGCATCTGCCCGGAGAAGAGCCTGACGCCATGGCTCCGCTCTCAGTTGTCTCCTCACGCCCACAGACCTATAGCTCTCCGGCCCAAAGCTTCTCTAGCCGGCCGTCGGCGCGAGAAGATCGAGCTGGTAGCGCAGAGCCCCAATCGGAGTTGCAGGCGCTCGATCTGGTTAACCATCCTAGCTATCAGGATAAAAACGGCCGGGGAAACCGGCGACGGCGACGGCGTGGGTCAGATAGCTTACCAAGTCCGTCTAGTCCGTCTACTCGGGGAGGACGTGCCGCTGTCGCATCACCGACTCCAGTCGTCAAAGACGCCGATGAGCGCAACGGTCAGCGTCCTAGCAAAGTGAATGACAGCCCCGACGAAAAGCCAGAAAGTGCGCCTGACACCAAGCCGAGTAATACAGACGCTTCTACCCGAGGAAAGCGAACTCGCAGCAGCCGACGAAAATCAGAGGCTCCCCCTGAAACAATCGCCGTTGAGATGCCCTTAGAAGAACAGCGTGTTTACGCCATGATGGGGATTTCCCCGTTAGTCTTCAGTGAACAAACTGTCAAAAATCCTCAAAATACTTTGGTTTCGGTCTTGCTGCCGGGTGAAGCCGCTCAGTTTGTGGCAGACGCTCAGGTCGCTGATGTCGAAGCAACCGAATCATCTGGAGACTCGTCAAAGCGGGTGATCAAAACTAAAACTGCCCAGCCGACGGCGTCTGATGCTTCTGAACTACCGCTGTCAGCGGCTGATGATTTGGCTGAGGATGACCGGGACGAGGAGGCTTCAGACGGCGAGACCGAAAGACCTAGCAGGTCTGCTGCTAAATCTGCTCCTGTGAGAAAGCGCCGACGAGCGAGTAATCGCGCCTTGACTGAGAAGGCCCCTGCGGATGAGCCAGCAATGATGGAACAGTCATCTGGTCGTCAGAGTGATTCAGCAAATGGCAGCTCGGCTGTCAGCGAGGAATCCGCAGAGAGCGGTGCAGAAAAGGAAAAGGTCGTTCGTCGCCGTCGCCGTCGATCTTCAGCCAGTGAGTGAAGAGACCAGGTGCTGTGAAAGCGTGAGTGAGATCGCTGGAATGCCGCCAGCCCAGGTTGCTGGGGTTGATGAGGTGGGCCGAGGGGCTTTGTTTGGCCCAGTGGTTGCAGCCGCAGTGGTTTTACCCACAGAAGCGATCGCTCCTCTGACCGCCGCAGGCGTCACCGATAGCAAAAAGCTCACCCCGACGAAACGACAGCAACTCGACTTGCAGATTCGACAGCTCGCTCACTGCGCAGTAGGACTGGCCTCTGCGCGTGAGATCGACCGGATCAATATTCTGCAAGCATCCTTACTGGCAATGCGCCGAGCGGTGGGTCAGCTATCCCCTCAGCCCCAGCTATGCCTGGTAGATGGCAATCAGTGCATACCTCACCTGCCGATGGCACAGCAAACGGTCGTGAAGGGCGATCAGCATGTATTAGCGATCGCCGCTGCCAGCATTGTCGCTAAAGTCTGGCGGGACACCCTCATCGTTCGGCTAGATCATCGCTATCCGGGATACGATCTGGCCTCGAACAAAGGCTACGGCAGTACTAAGCACCGCGCTGGTATAGCCCGTTTGGGGATTTGCTCCCAGCATCGTAAGTCTTTCCGCAGCTGTCAGCTATAAACCTGGACGGCATCCAGATATATCAGGGCAGACTGGACACTTCAGCCGAAGCTGTCGCCCAAGCGCAGTAATCTCGAATCAACTGGCGCATCAGGCGTTGCTTGAGCGTCATTAGAATACCGTTGATGATGCTGTTGCCAGTTCGCTCTATCAGCGATCTGGGCGTCAGTCGCATGGCCTGAGGCAGATCTACGCTGACTCGGAGATTTGCTTGACCGCGAAGTCGCTTGCCCTCTGAGGTCGTCTGAGGAACCAAATAGCCCTGCATGTTCACAGAGAATTTTTGATTAATCGACTCGTGCCCCTCTAGCTGACAGCGATCAGAGCGGAGGCGCATGGTATTGTCGTCTAGCCAAACCTCGATATCGCAAACCGGCTGTAGCGAGAGGCCAATAAAGCGAATGGGGCGTACTTTCACCCGAAATAAGTTTGGATTAAGCACTTCTACCTGTCGCTTATCCATCAACGCGTACACTAGCCTATCAGGCTGACTCAGATACGCTTCGATAGACGCAGGCTGGGGTGGCACTGAAATAGTCACCGACTGAGAAGCGCTGAAGCGAACCATAGCTGTAAGCGGAAAATAATAAGAAAACGTATAAGCTAACCCTAGCACTTATAGCATTGGCGAGCTTCATTCCCCATGACGGTTTCAATTGCTCACCTTGGTCCCAAGGGCACCTTTTCCGAATTTGCGGCGGCAACCTATGCTGAGAGCCTATCAGGGCAGTCTACTCAGCTCACAGCGTATCCTACGATTGCCCAGGCAATTAAGGCGACGGAAAGTGGCAAGGCTGACTTTTGCGTCGTGCCGATTGAGAATTCCATCGGCGGTGGCGTCACCATCACACTAGACACGCTATGGGAAATAGAAACACTGCAGATACAGCAGTCGTTCACTTTGCCCGTGCAGCATGCGCTGATTTCTAAAGCCGATAGCATTAGTGCAATCAAGACGATTTACTCCCATCCCCAGGCATTGGCTCAATGTCGCAATTGGCTAGGTGCCAACCTGCCAGATGTTGAGCTGGTTCCGAGCAGTTCTACTTCAGAACCGCTGCCCTACGTCAAAGAAAATCCTCAGGTAGGGGCGATCGCTTCTAACTGGGGCGCTAGCGTTTATGGCTTACCGGTACTTGCCCACCCGATCAATGACTTTGCCGACAACTACACGCGCTTCTGGGTGCTGGGCCGACAGCCAGCCATTCACGGCCAGTACACCTCCCTGGCATTTAGCTTGCCGACCAATGAGCCAGGCGCTTTGCTGAAGCCACTACAGCTATTTTCTGTGCTCAATATCAACATGAGCCGCATCGAATCGCGCCCCACCAAGCGACTGTTGGGTGAATATGTCTTCTTTGTGGATGTAGAAGCCAGCGCTCAGGACAGAACCCTGCAAACAGCGCTCGAACTGCTGAAGCTACACACCGCTACTCTTAAATTCTTTGGTAGCTATAACTTAACCGAAATCGAACATCTGCTGTAGCAAGTGGCTTTCTACGGGCCAGGTAGCTATTCGAGAACGTCCTTCAAAGCAGTCCGAGCGGCCAGATTGTTGCGAGTAGAGGTCAAGATCTCAGCCTCGCGCTCAAGGCGATTAAGGGTATTTTGCATCTCTAGCAGCGACTGCTGTTCTGATGAAACACCGTGCAGCGTACTCGCGACCCAGTAAGAAAGCTCTAATGGCAGCTCCGGAATACTGTCAGGAAAGTCGATCTCTTGACTCGTAAGCTTGGCCGATAGGCGAACGACATCTCTCAGCAGCCGGTCCACTTCAGTCGCCAGCGGCTCTAAGCTTTCCTCAGCCGGATCGTCCTCAATCCATTCCACCAGACCCACCCGATACGGGGTCTCTCTGACGTAGTTCAGGACGCGGAAACGCTGCTGACCCAACGTCATCATTTTCATCCGGTCGTCAGGCATCCGCTGATAGTGAATGATTTCGGCGCAGCAGCCTACCTTGGCAACTTCTCCCGTGGCCGGATCGATCATCAGGACGCCGAAGCGGCGATCGCCCTGAAGGATCGTATTCATCAGCATCCGGTAGCGCAACTCAAAAATATGCAGAGGCAATCGCCGACCGGGAAAAAGAACTAGCTCAGGCAAAGGAAAGAGCGGCAGTTCACGAACAGCAACTGAGGAGGAAAATTCCATCACGTCCAGGGTAAAGAAAAAGCACGAACCCCCGTAAGATCGCGGATACTGTGCTGCTCCCATTCTAACCCAAGGACTCTATCGCTCGCTACGAATAGCGGACACAGCAAAGCCTCCTCGTCCATTGACAAGAAGGCTTCGAAGGTGCGCAACCGAGGGCTCTAAAGCTTGACTTCAATATCGACACCCGCTGGCAAATCCAGCTTCATCAGGGCGTCAATTGTTTTGGAAGAAGGCTGATAGATATCAATGATGCGGCGATGCGTGCGCGTCTCAAAGTGCTCACGAGAGTCTTTATCTACGTGAGGAGAGCGCAGCACGCAGTAGATCTTACGCTTAGTCGGCAGGGGAATTGGGCCTACGGCAGCAGCGTTGGTACGGTTGGCCGTGTCGACAATTTTCTCGCAGGAAGTATCCAGCAGGCGGCGGTCAAAAGCCTTGAGGCGAATGCGAATCTTCTGCTGTTGAATGGTAGTAGCCATCAGGGATATAAGCGTCCTATGGGGCGCTGATGTTTAGTTTTCGAGGTTCGATGAAAGGGAATGGTAGGGACGCAACGAAAGTACGTCCCTACTCGGTATGCGCTAGTTTTGGATCACATCACTTAGTGATCTTGGAAACAACGCCTGCACCGACTGTCCGACCACCTTCGCGAATTGCAAAGCGCATGCCCTGCTCAATCGCGATTGGGTTGATTAGCTTGACGTTCATTTTGATGCGATCGCCCGGCATCACCATCTCAGCTTCGCTGCCATCGTCAGCAGTAAAGCTCTCGATAGAACCGGTTACATCCGTTGTCCGCACATAGAACTGGGGCTTATAGCCAGGGAAAAAGGGCGTATGACGTCCGCCTTCTTCTTTGTTCAGCACATAGACCTCGGACTCGAATTCGGTGTGAGGCGTAATGCTCTTGGGCTTTGCCAACACCATGCCGCGTTCAATGTCCTCTTTCTGCAAGCCGCGCAGCAGGACGCCCACGTTGTCACCAGCCATCCCAGAATCCAACGTTTTCTGGAACATTTCTACACCGGTTACAGTGGTGCTGCGAGTGTCACGAATGCCGACAAGCTCAACGGTTTCGCCAACCTTGACCACGCCGCGCTCAATCCGACCAGTGGCAACAGTACCCCGACCCGTAATCGAGAATACGTCCTCTACAGCCATTAAGAAGGGCTTATCTACTTCGCGCTCAGGCGTAGGAATATAGGCATCGACCTCATCCATCAGCGCATGAATCTTATCGACCCACTCATCTTCACCGCGCGCTGTGGCGGGCGTTGCGACCAGCCTCTCAACCGCTTTCAGGGCAGAGCCTGCGGTGATCGGAATGTCATCGCCTGGAAAGTCGTAAGAACTCAACAGCTCACGAACTTCTAGCTCAACTAGCTCAAGCAGCTCTTCGTCATCGACCTGATCCTGCTTGTTCAAGAAGACCACGATGTTGGGCACGCCAACCTGACCCGCTAACAAAATATGCTCACGGGTTTGGGGCATCGGGCCATCAGCCGCAGACACGACCAAAATTGCACCGTCCATTTGGGCTGCGCCCGTGATCATGTTTTTCACATAGTCCGCGTGGCCAGGGCAGTCAACGTGAGCATAGTGCCGAGCTTCAGTCTCATACTCCACGTGGGCGGTATTGATCGTAATGCCGCGCGCTTTCTCCTCAGGCGCCGCGTCAATTTCGTCGTAGCGCTGAGCTTTGCCGCTGCCACCCGCCGCCAAGGCCATGGTGATAGCCGCTGTCAACGTCGTTTTGCCGTGGTCAACGTGGCCAATAGTGCCGATGTTAACGTGGGGTTTGCTTCTTTCAAATTTTGCGCGTGCCATGAATTTTTCTTTTGTGTTCCTAAAACTAACTATGCGTTCCCTTTGTTTCTGGCGATGACCGCCTCAGCCACATTACGCGGAACTTCCTCGTACTGGCTGAACTCCATAGAGAAGGAGCCTCTTCCCTGGGTCTTGGAGCGGATGTCGGTTGCGTAACCAAACATCTCGGCCAATGGCACCTTGGAGGTAACCTTAGTGACACCGTCGTCTGACCCCATCCCCTCAATGTGACCACGACGGGAGTTGAGATCTCCCATCACGTCGCCGAGGAAGTCTTCTGGAGCTTCCACTTCGACCTTCATCATGGGTTCCAAAAGAACCGGAGAAGCCTTCATCACTGCTTCTTTGACTGCCATAGAGCCAGCAATTTTGAATGCCATCTCTGAGGAGTCAACGTCGTGATAAGAACCATCCACCAGTGTGACCTTTACATCTATTAATGGATATCCGGCTAGAATACCAGATTCGCAAGCTTCTTTCATGCCTTGCTCAGCTGGGCCAATAAATTCTTTTGGAATCGTCCCCCCCACAATCTTACTGACAAACTCAAACCCGGTGGCCTGTTCCGCCGGCTCTATTTCAATCACGACATGGCCAAACTGACCTTTGCCGCCACTTTGCCGGATAAACTTGCCCTCGGCCTTTGCCGGTTTGAGAATGGTTTCCCGGTAAGCCACCTGCGGAGCGCCGATATTAGCCTCCACTTTGAACTCTCGCAGCATCCGATTCACCAGAATATCGAGATGAAGTTCTCCCATCCCAGCGATTACAGTTTGGTTTGTCTCCGGGTCAATGCTGACCCGGAAAGTGGGGTCTTCTTCTGAGAGCGACTGCAGCGCCTTCGACAGCTTCTCCATGTCCTGCTTGGTCCTTGGTTCTACCGCAACTGAGATCACCGGTTCAGGAATGTAAAGTGACTCCAGCACAATGGGATCGTCGGGATCGCAGATCGTATCGCCAGTAAACGTGTCTTTGAAGCCTAGGGCAGCGCCCAAGTCACCTGCTCGCATCTCGTCTACCTCAATGCGCTCATCTGCCTTGAGGATGATCAGCCGGGAGATTCTTTCTTTTTTGTCCTTAGTCGCATTGTAGACATAGCTGCCTTTCTTGAGGACGCCTGAATACACCCGAATAAAGGTTAGCCGGCCATAAGGATCGGCCATAATTTTAAAGGCGAGGGCGGCGGTAGACACTTCATCACTCGCTGGCCGGGTGCCCGTTTCGCCATTGGGTAAGATGCCTTGAATTGCAGGCACTTCTGACGGTGAAGGCAGATAGTCCACCACCGCATCTAACAAAAGCTGTACGCCTTTGTTTTTAAAGGCTGAGCCACACAGCATCGGCACCATCTTGTCGTTAATGGTGGCTTTACGAACGCCTGCCATCAGCTCTTCAGACGAGATCTCTTCGCCTTCCAGGTATCGCTCCATCAGCGCGTCGTCCGCTTCGGCCACCGCTTCGATCAAAATGGTGCGATATTCTTCTGCTTGGGCCTGCATATCAGTGGGGATGTCAGTCACCTGAATGTCGGTGCCCAGGTCATTGGTGTAGAGGTGAGCCTTCATTTCGACTAAATCAATCACGCCCCGGAAGTGATCTTCAGCGCCAATCGGAATCTGCAGCGGCACGGCTTTGGCTCTGAGCCGATCTTTGACCTGCTCGTAAACCCTGAAGAAGTTCGCTCCGGTTCTGTCCATTTTGTTGACAAAGGCAATCCGGGGAACCCGATAGCGATCTGCCTGTCGCCAAACCGTCTCAGACTGAGGCTGAACGCCCCCTACCGAGCAAAATACAGCGACGACGCCATCGAGCACCCGCATCGAGCGCTCCACTTCAATCGTGAAGTCGACATGCCCAGGCGTGTCAATGATGTTGATCTGGTGGTCTCGCCAGGTAGTAGAAATTGCCGCAGCGGTGATGGTAATGCCCCGCTCCTTTTCCTGCTCCATCCAGTCAGTAACCGCGTTACCGTCGTGAACTTCACCAATTTTGTGAACGACGCCTGAGTAGAACAAAATCCGTTCTGTCGTAGTCGTTTTACCCGCATCGATATGCGCGGCAATCCCGATATTTCTAACGTTTTCTAGAGGAGTTTTACGGGTCACCATGACCTCCTGGTATCTGGCTGCAGAAAAAAATATCTACAGCCTATCTATTATAAAAATTCTTGAAGGAATTCACGCAAAAATCTCAGCAGCGATCACTCAGCCCTCTAGCTCAGTTAAAAAAGCTGGAGCCAAAAGGCTGATCCAGAGCGGTGCTTAGCAGGATTCAGTAACGATAGTGAGCAAATGCCTTGTTAGCCTCAGCCATCCGATGGGTTTCTTCGCGCTTGCGAACCGCACCACCTGTTTCGTTCGCCGCATCAATCAGTTCATTGGCAAGCTTCGTCGCCATAGTGCGCCCTCCTCGGGAACGGGAGAACTGAGTTAGCCAGCGCAGCGAAAGGGCCGTACCCCGCTCAGAGCGAACTTCCATTGGTACCTGATAGGTGGCCCCACCCACTCGGCGCGCCTTGACTTCTACCAGCGGAGTCGTATTGCGCACAGCCTGCTCGAAAATTTCTAGGGGTTCGTTGCCGGTGCGCTCCTCAATAATTTTGAAAGCGCCATAGAGGATCTTGTTGGCTACGGACTTTTTGCCGCTGAGCATAATACGACGAGACATCATGCTAACCAGACGACTGTTGTAGACAGAATCTGGCGGGACGGTACGCTTTTGGGCGGCTGATCGGCGTGACATGAGGCTTTGACCTTTGTAGAGAGTGGTGATAGACCGGAAAAAATATTGACAAAGAGGCTAGAACGACCAGGCGTAAATTGCAACGAACCCAAACAGCACTAAAGCAAGGAGTATCAGCATTACTCGCCTCACTTAAGAGAGCTATAGGCTACGCCAGAGGTCAGCCAGTCTTATCCCTTAGGACGCTTAGCGCCATATTTGGAGCGACCCTGACGGCGATCTTTGACACCTGCGGTGTCCAAAGTGCCGCGAATAATGTGGTAGCGAACACCCGGAAGGTCTTTAACACGGCCTCCACGGATCATGACTACTGAATGCTCCTGCAGGTTGTGACCGATGCCAGGAATGTAGGCAGTCACCTCAAAACCAGATGTCAGACGGACTCTGGCGACTTTTCTCAGAGCTGAGTTGGGCTTTTTAGGCGTGGTCGTATACACCCGGGTGCAAACGCCGCGACGCTGGGGACAGCTCTTGAGCGCTGGCGACTTGGTCTTTTTGTTGGCTTTTGTGCGCTCAGTGCGAATGAGCTGTTGAATCGTAGGCATAAAAGGCGGGGGTGAAATTACTCCGCAAGATAAGTTGTCACGAGATCTGATAGTACCAACTATTTTTTTACATTGTCAATCTTAGTTTAGGTTCGGTTATGACGGGTCGGTTTAAAACCAGAACGATACGCTTCCGGGCACGAGCGTTTACCGAATGGCAAAGGCGTATCCACAGCGGCAGCTTTCGGTAGACAAAGGGTTATCGAATCGGAAGGCACCGCCCATGAGGTCTTCAGAAAAGTCGATTTTGAGACCACGAATGTAG
>JBARVU010000228.1:0-9125 GCA_049646425.1 Phormidesmis sp.
CATCGGCAGGCCCAATCTCGCTGATAAACGCCTTGACCAACTAGCTTGTGAAAACTAGAGTAAGGCCACTGATGAGGGCAATCAACCAAGCCATGCTTAACCGGATTGTAATGAACGTAGTCGAGATAGTGAGACAGTTCGGCTTCGCTACGCAGGGTATGTTCCCAGAACCGACGTTGCCACACATCGCTTTCTCGACGCTTTTGGCGAGAAGGCGAAAGCGTTTTAGGCTGAGCGTTGTGACCTCTCAGTGCACGAGTGAACAACACTTTGACTCGACCAACTCGTTTAGAGTAGTCGTGGTCATCAGGCGGTAGCGTCCAGATAAAGTGCAGATGGTCTGGCAGAATCACCGCCGCGACGATTTGAAAGTCGGCTTCGTGCTTGGCTTTCCTGACGGCCTGACGCAAAAGAGCAACGGTATCAGGATGGCTGAAGAGCGGTGCACGGCGGTCAGTGACCCAGGTCAAGAAGACGGTGCTGCCAGCAGTGTAAGCGCGTCGGTAGTTGGACATGCGAGGAAAGAGCGTTTACGCTAAGGTGCCCGAGTTATTCATCGGATAGACGTGTGGGCAGTGCCCACCCTACTGACTAATTCTGCCCTCTTTCAAAACACCGTATTCTCCGAAGGGCATGTCGTAGTTGGCCCTTATAGGTACACTGGCTAAGTCTGTTGAGTTCTGTGTGTCAGCGCTGAGAGAAGCTGATAGACCAAGTTTCTACTCTCCCGAGAGTAAATCAACCTCAAGAAGACCCGTGGAATCAGCGATCGCACCACTACATCGACAGGCCCAATCTCGCTGATAAACGCCCTGACCAACTAGCTTGTGAAAACTGGAGTATGGCCACTGACTGATGAGGGCAATCAACCAAGTCATTCATCAGATAGACGTGTGGGCATTGCCCACCCTACTGACTATAAAGTAGCCATTGAGGGATAAAGGTCAGAATTAGCGCGTATGACTCAACTGAAACGACAGATTATTGCGCTTGGCGGTGGTGGTTTTTCGATGGAGCCTGACAACCGCCTGCTAGATCAGTACATATTGGCGCAGTCTCCTCGCCAGCAGCCGAAGATATGCTTTTTGCCGACGGCTAGTGGCGATAGCGATCGCTACATCACCCGCTTTTACGAAGCATTCACCCAGCTAGACTGCCATCCTTCTCATCTCAGCCTTTTTCGGCCACCCCCAAGGCAGGCGGGCCTCGTTCTTGCAAAAACAAGACGTTATCTACGTCGGTGGGGGCTCTACCTTTAATATGCTGGCAATATGGCGAGCTTGGGAACTGCAAAAGGTGCTGCGACAGGCATGGGAAAAAGGCACAGTACTCTGCGGGCTCAGCGCGGGCTCACTTTGCTGGTTTGAAGAAGGGCTTTCTGGTTCGGTTGCTCCAGGAGAATACGCCAGGCTTGAGGGGCTGGGATTTTTACCAGGCAGTCACTGCCCGCACTGTGACGGCGAAAGCGAGCGGCGTCCGATCTACCAGCAGAATGTCGGATCCGGTAGGCTATCTCCCGGCATTGCAGCAGATGACGGTGTTGCCTTGCATTACATAAACCTCGACCTGGAGCAGGTTGTTAGCTCGCGCCCACAGGCAAAGGCTTATCGAGTGTATTTAGAAGCCGGACAACTGCAGGAAGACATTATTTCACCGAACTATCTGGGCCAAGAGTAATAGAAATGGGTCGAGGTAGGCTACTCTTCGCCTGAAGACTGCTCCAGCCAAGCGCTCAAGTCGCTAACTGTCTCAAAATCTAAAACGGCTTCGCCTAATGACTCTAGCTTTGCGACCGGAAGCTGACTGATTCTCAATTCCATAGCGTCTGAAAGCTGCCCAAATTTGTGCTGCAAGAGACGGAAAGCCAACGAAAGACTAGCCTCTCTACGGCCTTCTTCCCGGCCTTCTTCCCGGCCTTCCTGCTTAATTGCCTGGTAAGTCACTGAGTCTTGCATGATATCCTGCCCCAGAATCTGCTGAATGAGTGCCTCTTCTAATAATAGCCCAGCCAGCACGTAGGCAGAGGCAGCGACAGTTCCTTGCTGACGGCGATCGCTAAGCTGCTCTATCCTCAACGCGGCCTGCCGCAAATTAGCCGCACTATCCTCACTTTTCGCCAGAACCGCAAAAGGCAACAGTCCCGGCATCGATAGAAAAAGCTCGACGGGCTGCTCCCAAATTCGAATAATCTCAAATGAATGGCGCGTATTTGGAATCTCAAAGGTGTCTTGATAGACTAAGGGGGATTGGCTAGGCTTCAGATAAATGACAACCTGGCGCATGGCTTTATTTGGAAACCGACGATAAGTCCGTAGGCGGTAATCCACCATTCTGAAAGGGATAGCCTGATCTGGGCGAGATTGGAATTCCACATGAAGAATAGTATCTGGTGACTGTAAGAGCAGCAGGGCATCGGCCCGGATGGGTTCTAAAGAAAGCTCGGATGGACTGAGTTCTGTAAGGACAACAGGTTCACCTAACAGCCAACTGGCAAAGTCGGTAGAGAAGCTTTCTACAAGGAATTTGCAAACGGTGTCAAACATAGCGCTCAGCTTGGTCAAGGGCCAGTCTACCAGCAGCGAACAGGATAGCAGCAGGAATTTCGCTCTGGTTGTTGAGAATTGTAGATTTCATCTTAAATCTCCCTTGTATTTGAGGCGTCCGCTCCAATCCCAATGTGACAATTAAGGATTGTTATCTGAACCCATGATGCCTACAGCCTTATTGACTGATGCCAGCCGTCGCTTAGAGAAAGCGGCTCAATACGCGCCGATTTCCGCAGATGCTACCGAACGGCTGAAGTTCCCTAAAGCCAGTCTTAAGGTCGCCATTCCCGTCCGCATGGACAACGGCTCCCTGCGGGTGTTTGAAGGCTACCGGGTGCGCTACGACGATACTCGCGGCCCCACGAAAGGCGGCATTCGCTTCCACCCCAACGTCACGCTAGATGAAGTGCAGTCTCTCGCTTTTTGGATGACGTTCAAATGTGCGGCGGTGAATCTGCCCTTTGGCGGCGCGAAAGGGGGGATCACGCTGAATCCAAAGGAGCTTTCTAAGTTCGAGCTAGAGCGGCTGAGCCGAGGGTATATTGATGCGATCGCCTCCTTCATCGGCCCCGATCTGGATATTCCTGCCCCCGACGTATACACCAACGCGATGGTCATGGGCTGGATGATGGATCAGTACAGCATTATCAAAGGCAAGCGATCGCCCGCTGTGATCACCGGTAAACCCGTTAGCATGGGTGGCAGCTTGGGCCGCAGCACCGCAACCGGTACCGGCGCTTTCTTTGTCGTGCAGGCGATGATGAAAAAGTATGGTAAGTCACCGGCAGAGATGACGGTTGCCGTGCAGGGCTTTGGCAATGCTGGCAGTGTGATCGCCCGTCAGCTCCATGAGGCAGGTTACAAGGTAGTGGCTGTGAGCGATTCTAAAGGCGGCATTTATCGCAGCAGCGGTCTTCACATTCCCGATATTCAACAGTTTAAGCGCACCCACCATGCGATGAAGGCCGTGTACTGCAAAGACAGCGTTTGCAGCATTGTTGAACATGACACGCTAACCAATGAAGAACTTCTCGGGTTAGATGTTGACATTCTCATTCCTGCCGCGCTGGAAAATCAGATTACAGCCGACAACGCTCATACTGTCCAGGCTCGCTACATTTTTGAAGTCGCCAATGGCCCTGTCACTGCCGATGCTGACGCTATCCTAGAAAAGAACGGTGTCTCTCTTTTTCCCGATATTCTCGTCAATGCGGGCGGAGTGATGGTCAGCCACTTTGAATGGGTGCAAAACCGTAGCGGTCTGTACTGGAAGCTCGATGAGGTCAACAACCAGCTCGAAGAGCGCATCAGCCAGGAGGCCGAAACCATCTGGAAAATTGCTCACCAGCGCTCAATCTCTTTTAGAACAGCCGCTTACATTCACGCCCTGAGCCGCCTGAGTGAAGCCCTTGATGATCGCGGCACTCGTGACTACTACAAAAGCTAGCTCACCTGATCCAGGCAGGACTGTAAGCTGTCTAGCCGCGCTTTAAAGGTTTCATCGGTGCTGAGGTAAGGCCGTTTCTTGGCGATGTCCGATAGCCTTCGAGCGATCGCGGTTGGATCAGCGAACAAGCCGTATTGGGCGGTCGCCAGCGCATTCTCTACGGTCGCCCCTGCCCAGTGCTGCGCCGCCACCCATCCAGACCGCAAGCCCCTGCCCCAGCGCGGATAGTCAGCCAGCGGCGGCAATCGGTGAGGGCGATAGGGCAAGTTCATCGAGGCGCACCAGTCCTGCCACTTAAAGGAGTAAATTCGTGGCGTGGTGATCACTGGAATCCAGGGAACTCGCAGGGCATCAGCGGCGATCGCCCCATGCATTGCCTCAGCCAGTACTCGCTGGCTCGATCCAATCGCCTGTAGAACCTGCTCAATCGGCCAGCGCGGATCGATGTAGCGAACATCTGCCTGCTGACAAATGCGCTGCCAACTCTCTGCCGCCGGACTAGCACTATGAATATGAGGCATAAAGCTACAGCCCTGCTGAGCAGCGGGCGGGGCAAACACCTTGGCGATCAGTAGGCCGCCGTCAGTGATCGCTTTTTCAGGCGGTAGGCCAAGCCGCTGGGCCGACAGCGGCCCCCGGACACAGCAAATCTGCCAGCTATCGGGGATCTGCTGCAAAGGCTGCTCGTACCCTGCGCCCGTACTGAACACGATCAGCCGACTATCTGGGCCGACGCGCGCAGGCAGTTTGTTATTGAGCAAGGTACCCGTGCCGACAAAAACAGTCGCGGACTCATCTTGAGCGTCTTGGCCAAATAAATCAGGGCGCAGCTGGGGCCAGAGCCAGGGGTTTAGCTCATCGCCAAAGTTGGGCTGACGGTCGCCTCGCTGATAGTAAAACAGTCTCATCGCTCCCGCCTTCTGCGCTGTGAAGCCGCTCAATTGCCTGTCTAGAACCGTCCACTAAGATAGTATGAGAAACTAGTTCAAATTCACTAGTCCCCCCTTATCAAAACACCCGATTAAGGTCATGTCCGAAGCACAGCGCGATCAAATGGCCCCTACCGCTGAGCCGCCGTCGGTGCGGCCCGGCCCCCCTAACCTGCGGCCCTATCAGATAAAGCTAATTAACGATCTATACCACGAACTCAACCAGGGGCATAAGAGGGTCGCCATCATCGCCGGTACCGGCGCTGGCAAAACTGTCATCAGCGGTCAGATTTGCGCCCATGCTGAAGAAGCGGGGAAGCGGCTGATGTTTCTGGTGCATTTAGACGTACTGGTGGGCCAAACCTACGAAAAGATGAAGGCATTTGGCTTGCAGTGCGGCTTTATCAAAGCGGGCTGGGAAGAAAACCGTGACGCGCCGATTCAGATTGCCAGCATTCAGACCATGGCCAAGCGCCGCTGGTGGCACAAGTGGCCCGCCGATGTGGTGTTTTATGACGAGGGACATATCACGCTGTTTAGTCAGGTGGGCAAAAAGGTGATGCTGAAAACCCACAAAGACGCTGTGCATCTGGTCATGACAGCCACACCTTTGCGGTTGGGAAAAGAACAGCTCGGAGATCATTTAGACACGCTCGTCTCTTCTCCGGTTCCCGCCGATCTGCAAGAGATGGGCTATCTCTCTCGCATGAAGTACTACAGTATGCCCAGAGACAGCATGGCAGATTTAGAGGAGGTGCGCACCTCGAAAGGAGACTATGACGAGAGAGATTTGAAGAATGCGTGTGATCGCACCGAACTGATCGAAAAGATTGTGACAGAATGGCACCGCATCGGCCAGGGCAAACGCACCATTGCCTTTTGCGTCGATATAGAACATGCCAACCACGTCACCGAAGCTTTCCGAAAAGCGGGTGTTGCCGCCGATACCGTTGATGGCAACACTTCCATCAAAGACCGCAAAAAGCTCTATTACGCTCTCAAAACCGGCGAGCTTACTGTCCTCACCTCCTGCAATGTGATCAGCATCGGCTTTGACGAACCCAGTGTAGAAGTCGGCCTGATGCTGCGGCCTACCCAGTCGAGCGCCATGCATTTTCAGCAGCTTGGACGGGTCATGCGGATTTCGCCCCACACCGGCAAAGCCCACGGCATTATTCTCGATCAGGCTGGTAACTTACAGCGCTTAGGCTTTCCCGAAGATGTCGAAGCCTACAGCCTGCCTACTCAGCAACAATCTTCTGGCGGCGGTGGGGTAGCTCCGACCAAACCCTGCCCAAGCTGCGGTCGGATTGTGCTCTCTTTTATCGTCAAGTGCCCAGACTGTGCCCATCAGTGGGTCACCGAGCGACCGGTCAATACAGAAGATATGGTCGAGATCTACTCCAATCAGCAGGCCCGCCAAATTCGCGATGTACCGACGCTCATAGAGCTGTATCACAGTCATCGGCGGCGAGCCTTTAAGCGGGGCTATGCGCCCACCTGGGCCGATAGAGCATTTTATGAGCAGTGCGATCGCCTCCCTGATCCTGGCTGGTCATTTGGCTCTCTATACGGCGCTCGCCCGCGCTGGGAAGATCAGCTGGTGATTGTCGACTACCTGCGTAAAAGCGCTCGTCGTATCGGCAAGGGCAGCGACTGGGTGATGCAGGAGTTTGAGAAAGAAGTCGGCCCCGGCACCTGGGAGAAAATTGCCCAATATGAGGGTTAGTCCAGTGTCAGGGATTGTTGGGTTTTACGCCAGACGCTTTTATTAGGTTTTGTCAAAATTTGACCCTGTCCCCCGTAAGCTGATGAGGGTAACCGTATGATTTGTAACTATGCAAAGTTCCGTCTCTCAAGAGCAGGAGACCGCGTCCAATTGGGTTGCGCTACCGACCTTATTTGTAGCGCTGATTGCCGTTTCCTTCGCGCCGATTTTCATTCGCTTCAGTGAAACAGAGCTGGGGGCGAATGCAACCGTCTTGAACCGGATGGCGATCTTCTTACTGTGTTTTGGCTCGGTTCGCTGGGCCAAACAGCGACTGCCTTCATCTACGAATGATGAGACAACGCCGATACCACTGCGTCAGTGGCTGCTGCTCGTCGGCGTGGGGGCGAGTGCGGTGATCTCCCTGGTGCTGTGGGCGATTTCCTTGCAGTACACGACGGTTGCCAAGTGCATGCTGCTGAATAACTTGACGCCTCTATTTACAAGTTTGGGAAGCTGGTTGCTGTTGGGAAAACGCTTCGATAGCCGATTTTTAGCCGGGATGACAATTGCTTTGGCGGGCGCAATTGGGCTGGGGATGGAAGATCTTCAGGGCGCGGAGGGCTTTTTGATAGGGGATGTCTATGCCCTGCTGTCGGCGGTGTTTCTAGGCATTTACTTTTTAATTGTAGAGCAGCTGCGCTGCCGGTTTTCGGCAACGACTATTTTGCTCTGGCGCTGTGCAATCGGCAGCGCGGTTCTATTGCCGGTCGTACTCCTAACTGAGGGTCAAGTCTTGCCCACCACGACAGCGGCAATCCTGGCCGTTCTGGGCCTGGGACTGATTAGCGAAGGCTTAGGGCAGCGGCTGTTGGCCGATTGTCTCGATAAGTTGAGCTCTAGTTTTGTCGCGCTATTTCTGCTGCTAGAGCCGATTGTGAGTGCCTTATTGGCCTGGCTGATTTTTATGGAGCAGCTAAGCCCGGCCACCTGGGTGGGGTTTGCCGTTGTCCTATCCGGTATTTATCTGGCGCAGACTAGCCAGGGCTGCCTTCAGGTTGCCAGCAGCGATTAGGGTAGCCGCACTTAGCTACGCATCACATACCCCACGCCCCGAACGGTCTGAATCAAGCGGCTCTCGTCTTCAGCCTCTAGCTTCAGGCGCAGGTAGCGAATGTACACTTCAATAATGTTCGAGTCGCCCATGAAGTCGTAGCCCCAGACCTCTTCGAGGATGCGATCGCGCGTCAGCACCTGTTTAGGATGCGAAATCAGGTAGTCCAGCAGGTCGAACTCTTTGGCAGTGAGGTCGACGGGGCGATCGCCCCTTTTCACCTCCCGCGTTTTCCGGCTCAGCGTCAAATCGGCAAACTGGAAGACCTCCGGGTCATCGGGATGATTGCGCCGCAGGTGCGCCCGCACCCGCGCCAGCAATTCTTCAATGCTAAAGGGCTTGACCACATAGTCGTCAGCGCCCGCATCGAGTCCAGCTACGCGATCTTCAATCCCATCTTTGGCGGTGAGCAAAATCACCGGCATCGTCGCCCCGGTCGCCCGCAGCCGACGGCAGACCTCTACGCCGCTCAGCCCCGGCATCATCCAGTCGAGCAGAACCAGATCGGGGTCTGCGTCGCGAGCCGCCATCAGTCCGCTGAGGCCATCGTTAGCGACCGTTACTTTGTAGCCCTCATAGCCCAGCTCTAGCTGTACAAACTTGGCTAGCTTCTCCTCGTCTTCAACCACTAAAATATGCGCTGCCGGCTCGGACATGAACAAAAGCTCCTCTGTAATTAGTGCTCTACCAGTTTCATCAATGCAGTCAGGTCGGCAGGCTAACGGTAAACACGCTGCCTTGACCGAGCTTGGAATGTACCTTTAGCGTACCGTTCATCCCTTCTACTAAAGTTTTAACAATTGATAAGCCCAAGCCGGTACCGCCAGTGGCCCGCGAGCGGTCTTCATCCACCCGGTAAAAGGGGTCGAATATCTTAGTCAGATCTGAGAGCGGAATGCCTCGGCCCTGGTCGCGCACTTCGATGCAGGCGCGATCGCCCTGCCGCTTCAGCCCTACCCAGACCGGCTGATTGTCATCAGAATACTTGATCGCATTGTCGATCAGGTTGATTAGCACCTGCTTGAGCCGGTTGTGATCTGCCAATGCCTCGACCGGTTCCAAGTTGTATTTGATGCGATCGCTGACGTATTGACTCATGTCCAACACTTCTTGCACCACCGCCTGCAGCGGCTCACGCTCAATTTGAAAGCGCATATGTCCGCCATCTGCTCGGGCCAAGTCCAGCAGGTCTTGCAGCAGGCGAATGGTTCTATCGGCCTCTTCGGCGGCAATCTCTAAGCCCTCACGCTGGGGAGCGCTCAGGTTGTCAGAGCGGCGCAGCGTACTCTGCAAATAGCCATGCACCAGCGTCAACGGCGTCCGCAGCTCGTGGGAGACATCGCTGACAAACCGCCGCTGCTGATCCCAGGTCGCCGACAGC
>JBARVU010000229.1:0-7464 GCA_049646425.1 Phormidesmis sp.
GGCTCGATCCCTTTACGATTGCGGCGATGGTGGCGGCTCGGCGAGAAGGGGGGGTGCGGCGATCGCTCAGCGATATGGCAAATATCGCCCGACGAAACATTCTCATTGACCTGCGCAACCCTGCTGAAGTACTCGTTGCGACTGCGTTTCCTATCTCCATTCTGCTCGTATTTACCGCCAGCTTCGCCCAGGTGGTGGCCCCCGGCGAAAGTTACAGCAGCTACGCTCAGTTCTTGTTGCCGTTCACAGTCATTCAAGGGTTTCTATTCAACACTGTTAATATCGGTGGCATCTTTTACAACGATCTCGACAGTGGTATGGATGTGCGTCTGCGAGCGATGCCGATTGCCCGGCTTTCGGCAGTGGGCGGCAGACTGCTCTCTTCAGCAGCGCGGTTGCTCTTTCAAGTTATCAGCATTGTGCTAGCAGGCCACCTGATCGGCTTTCGCTTGCAGGGAGGACTGGCAGCATCGCTGGCCTTTTTGCTGCTGCCGGTCATCTTTACCCTGGCAGTCTCGCTGATCGCTTTGTATATCGCAGTCGGCGCTAAGTCTTCAGAAACGATTTCGGCAGTGCTCAACCCCTGGATTCTGCCCCTGACCTTCCTCAGCGTCGGCTATGTGCCAATCACCGGCTTCCCGGACTGGGCGCAGGGCATTGTCACGCATAACCCTGTCTCCACCGTAGCTGAAGCCATGCGGGCATTAGCCAGTGGTGAGCCCGCCGCGAGGTTGATTGGCGTCGTACTGCTGTGGAGTCTAGCGCTGGTTTTAACCTTTGGCCCATTGACTCTGAGCGCTTATAAAAGAAGGCTTTAAGCTGAGTGTTCACTGCTGTACTGGCAACGTTATGGTGAACTCCGTACCTTTTTCTAATACTGAGCTGACCTCGATTTTGCCGCAATGTTTTTCTACGACAATTTGTCGGGCGATCGCCAACCCTAACCCCGTTCCCTGACCTACTGGCTTTGTCGTAAACGAATGATCGAAGATGCGCTGTTGGATGGCTTCAGGGATGCCCGTTCCCGTGTCGCGTATTCGAATGCTAACGGTTCTCTTATCGACATCGAAACTTGTCGCAATTGTAATGCAACCAGCATTCCCCTCAGCTTCAGAGCAGTTCTGTGCTTTGGCTTCTAATGCATCGACTGCATTCGCGAGCAGATTCATAAATACCTGATTGAGCTGGCCTGGGTAGCAGGTTACCAAGGGCAGGTCGCCGTAGTGTCGAATAACTTGAATTTCCGAACGGTGCTGGGCAGCTTTGAGTCGATGCTTTAGAATAAGTAGGGTACTATTGAGCCCCTCATGTAGATCGAACGGTTGCGGTAACTCCGTATCGGTGCGCGAAAAGACACGTAGACTGTTGCTAATTTCGGTGATTCGATTTGCCCCTATATTCATAGAAAACAGCAGCTTTGGCAAATCTTTCCGTAAAAAGTCTAGATCAATCTCCTCAACTTTGGCTTGCAGCTCTAAACTGGGCTGAGGAACTTCTTTCTGGTATAGATCAATCAGACAAAACAAGTCTTGAACATAATCTAATGCAGGGTTGATGTTGCCTACAATAAACCCAATAGGATTATTGATTTCGTGGGCAACCCCTGCTACCAGGTTGCCTAAAGCCGACATCTTTTCGCTCTGAACCAGTTGGGTAGTTTGTTCGCCAACCTGTTGATTTAGTGCTGCGTTAAGCCTTTCTAGCTCGAGTGCTTGCTGTCGGAGCCGCAGATGAATCTGCACTCTCGCAAGCACTTCTTCCTGCTGGAAAGGCTTAGTAATATAGTCGATTGCACCACTTTTCAGGCCCATTACTTTATCTTGAGCATCGGTCAGCGCTGTCATGAAGATCACTGGAATCTCTCGGGTTAAGGGGTTTGCTTTGATCTGACGACACGTTTCAAACCCATCAATTCCTGGCATCATCACATCCAGCAAAATTAAGTCAGGCGTGACCTCATGCAAGATATCCAGCGCATCTTCACCATTGCCTGCAATCAAAGTGCGAAAGCCCTCTGTCTCTAATACTTCAAACAGCACTTTTACATTGGTTGGGACATCGTCCACAATCAAAACCAAGGAAGATAGATCAGACATGATTCAGTTCGCTTGTAGCTAGGTAAGGTTTAAGGAGTTTGAGGACTGCCCGATTATCGAGGGCTTCTGCTAGCTTTAGGATAGGTTGAACGAAGGGACGATACTTTAGGTCAAGCGACTCAAGGGCGTGAGCTTCTTTTTCGATGCCCCGGATATCCCCGATGCGGGCAGCGGCGTACAGCGCCTTTAGTTTTTCAGCGGGCGGGATTACGAATGCAGGGGGTGAGGCGATCGCCTCGCTCTTTACAACCTCCAGATTAGCTTTGCTGTAGTGCCAGACGAGCTGAAGCTGCTGCTGAATCTGATCGAACAAGTCTTCTGCCTGTACAGGCTTAGGTAAGAAATCGCTGCCCCCCGCTTCATGACTGCGCTGCCGATCAAAGTCAAACACGCTAGCAGAAGAGACAATCACCGGTACCGCAGCATACTTCGTCTGCCGACGTAGCTGTCGGACAAACTCCAAACCATCCATCACCGGCATCGCAACATCTGTAACGATCAGGTCTGGCAGCTGGTTCTGGCATTGCTGCAAGGCATCCTGCCCATTTTCTGCTTCGGTAAGAATGAAGCCTATTGGTTCTAGCAAATTAATTAAAACGGAACGGTTCTCCCAGCGGTCATCGACGACTAAGACTGTTTGGCGATCGCCCGCATAGCCGGTAATCTCTTGCGCTGTTGGCTCGAGCGGTGGGTTCACCCAGTCTTTTGCCTCTAGCAGCTCTACCTCAAACCAAAACGTTGTCCCCTCGCCGTGAATACTCTCAACCTGAAGTTCTCCCCCCATCAGTTCTACAATTTGGGTGCTGATCGCAAGACCGAGGCCCGTACCCTCGACCATTCGCTGCTTTTCACCCACCTGCTCAAAGGGTAGGAAAATCTTTTCCAACTGCTCCGGCGTCATACCCACCCCCGTGTCTTCTACTTGAAAGCGTATGCGAATAGAAGACCTAGCAGGCAGCGGGGCGATTGAAGCGTTCGGATCAAGCGAGTGGGCAACGGTGCCTACCTTGAGCGTTACACCACCTTGATCGGTAAATTTAATCGCATTTCCCAGCAGGTTGATCAGGACTTGGCGCAGGCGTTTCTCGTCGCCGTGAAGTGCAGCAGGCAATTTGTTACAGGCTTCAAAGGTAAACGCAATTTCTTTTTGCTCTGCCCGAATGCGACATAGCTCTACGATCCCACTCAAAAAGGTTTCGACGTAAAAGTCGGTCGAGATGACTTCAAGCTTGCCAGCTTCAATTTTCGATAGATCCAGGACATCGTTAATTAGCGTCAGGAGATGAGAGCCACATTGATATATGACATTGAAACTGTCTTTCTGTTTGGGCGATGCAGTTTTGTCTCGCAGCAAAACTTGAGCATAGCCTAGGATCCCATTCAAAGGCGTTCGCAGTTCGTGGCTCATGTTGGCGAGAAAGTTGCTCTTAGCATGGTTGGCTGAATCAGCAGATTCTTTCGCCACTTTCAGTTCTGCGGTGCGGTCGGCAACGCGCTGTTCTAGGGTCGTAAAGGATTCTTGAAGCTGAGTTGCCATTTTAGTGAAAGCATTAGCTAGCTGCCCTAGCTCGTCGTTGCGAACGGTATCGAGCTGAACCACAAAGTTTCCGGCCGAGACCTGCTGAGTGGCCGTCAACAGATTTTTGAGCGGCCTGGCAATCTTTTGGCGCAGCACTGTAAATAGTAAACCAACTTCAACTAACAGCGCTAGCAGGCCAGAAATCAGGATGAATCTTGCAGCGTCCAAGGCTTGACCGCTCAACAGGGATTTAGGGTAAACGGTGACAAAGTACCAGTCTGGGCCGTTGATTTTAGTGACGGCTAGGTATTCGTCAGATTCTCGATCATCCAAAACGGTTTGTTGAGGATCGGCGGCTTTCACCAGTTGAAAAATCTGTTTTAACTGGGCGTTGTCTGACTCAGAAATGTTCAGCTGCCCTAGGTTCTGTTTTATTTTCTCCATCAGCTGTGGATGAGCGACTAGCTGGCCGTCGCCGCGAAAGACAATATTGTATGTTCCAGGCAGGCGTTCTTCAAGGGTGCGATTAGTCAATTCCTGAATTGAAATATCATTACCTACAGACAAAATGTGTCGCCAATCGATATAAATTGTCTTAGAGAAAGTCACAAAAAATTCATTCAGGACTTGATCGTATGTGATGCATGTCAATACTGTTTTGCGACTCAGGTTGTGGGCTTCATCTGCGATAAAGTACCACTCTTCTCCAGTCATATTCAGGTCTGGTGGTGCTTCTAATCCACAAGGTGTACCCGTGCTGTAGACCAAAACGAGATTCTCTCGGGGAGTAGACGTGTATAAATTGAAAAAGCGATTGTTCCAAGCGGGGCCATAGGCACTCAGCATGTCGTAGCTAAGGACAACCCGGCGGTGAATGCTGGGATCAGTGATATCGACGTTGCGTCCTAAGACACCGGTCATGTTTTTGCTCATGAACGAGCCTGTTGCCAGATCGCCTTCATAAAACTTGCGCTGCAGCCGTCGGGTGCCGTCTTGGTGATCTTCGGTTAGCTGGTTAAAACGGTCGATGGGATCGCGATCATCCATCGCCTCTAATCGACTCAAAAAATCTGCCTCAAAGCTAGCATGGTTCGCTTCTGCCAATAAAAACAAACTGCTTTCCTTTTGACCTCGCTCGCTGATGTACTGGCGCAGTTGTTCTTGGGCTTGGAATTCCAAGTTATGAACGATATGCAAATAGCTTATCCCGGCTGAGAGCGCTACCACTACGGCAACTCGAACAGCCATATTCAACAGGGTACTGCGAGTCAAGGAGCCTGGTTTATCAGCAGTGAGTTTATCTCGAACCCGGCTAATTTGCATGTAATGTATGGGATGGTCAAAAGAAACTATAATCGCCCCCATGGTTCCCGAATCCCGGCTCGAAACTTCTAAAGTAGCCTTGGGGCCTATCGACAGACTTGGATGTCCGGCTGCATCAGTGCAAAAGAAGCCTTTAGAATGAGGAAAAGCTAGTAAATCTTACTGCACTGGGATTGCACCTATGTCTACGGCTGAACACTACGACGTTATCATCATTGGTACAGGCGCTGGCGGCGGTACGCTGGCCCATCGACTGGCCCCGAGTGGAAAAAAAATACTGGTGCTAGAGCGCGGCAGTTTTTTGCCTAAGGAAAAGCCCAACTGGAGCACGGATGCTGTCTTTCGAGACGGTCGCTATCAAACTAATGAAGTTTGGGCCGATCAGCAAGGTAAGGATATTCATCCTGGCATTGGCTATTGGGTCGGAGGCAATACCAAGTTTTACGGAGGGGCGCTGTTTCGTCTGAGAGAGCGAGATTTTGATGAGGTGAAGCTGTACGAAGGGGCTTCACCCGCCTGGCCGCTCAAGTACGACGATTTTGCCCCCTACTACGATCAGGCTGAGGCGCTCTATCAGGTGCACGGTAAGCAGGGGTTAGATCCCACCGAACCGCCTCGAAGCGGCGACTATCCTTTTCCGCCAGTCAGCCACGAGCCGCGTATTGCCGGACTCGACAAGGCGTTCCAAAAAAAAAGACTACATCCGTTTTACCTGCCGCTGTCGGTCAAGCTAAATGAGAAAGATGCTTTTTTGAGTGAGTGCATTCGCTGCAATACCTGTGATGGGTTTCCCTGCTTCATCGATGCCAAGGCCGACGCGGACGTGAGCTGCATTCGGCCAACTATGGGCAATGCTAATGTGCGACTGCTGACAGAAGCCAAGGTAAACAAGCTGCACACGAGTAATTCAGGGCAAGAAATCACGGGCGTAGAGGCCGAGGTGGCAGGAGAAACGCAAATTTTCTCGGCAGACGTCGTGGTGGTCGCCTGCGGGGCAGTCAATTCTGCGGTGCTGCTGTTGAATTCTGCCAATGAACAACATCTCGATGGCCTAGCCAACAGTTCTAATCAGGTCGGGCGCAACTTTATGAAGCACTTAGCGGCGGCAATTGTGGGCCTGTCACTGAAAGAGAACGATACGGTCTTTCAAAAAACTTTAGCCATCAACGACTACTACTGGGGAGAGCCTGGATTCGAGCATCCAATGGGTCATATTCAGCTGTTGGGAAAGGTCAATTCAAGAATGATTGCGCTAGACGTGCCGAAGATTGCACCGACGTTTGCGCTGCGAATGGCGGCTAGACGCTCGGTAGACTGGTGGCTCACAGGAGAAGACTACCCCGATCCCAACAATCGGGTCATGGTGAAAAACGGGCAGACTGCGCTGCACTATCAGCCCAACAACATGAAGCCTTTTAAGCGACTGATTCATCGCTGGAAGGAAGTGATGAGAGCAGTTGACAATCAGGGCACTGTGCTGCCGCTATCCTGGTATTTCAGTAAGATTTTGCCGGTGGGGGCAGTCGCCCACCAGGTAGGCACCTGCCGCTTTGGCCCTGACCCGGCAACTTCTGTCCTCGACCTCAACTGTAAGGCTCATGATTTGGACAATCTATATGTCGTAGACGGCAGCTTTTTTCCCTCTAGCGCTGCGGTAAACCCCTCGCTCACAATTATGGCCAATGCAATGCGAGTGGGCGACCATCTTCTAGAACGACTGGATTGATCTTCGGTCAAGTTGTCAGTAAGACGCATTTCGACTACGCTCAATGCTCGGTCTAGCGTCTTCGAGACTGTAAGGCAGATCAAAGTACAGCAGCATGTTTGACAATGTTTGTAAGTTTTTGATAGAGACGTTCCCCACTGACTTTTCTACCTGGTTGCTAGGCGAGCCCATTGACCTGTCGACGCTTAACCCCTCTGAGCTATCTCTGGAACCGATTCGAGCCGATGCTTTGATATTGCTTCAGGCTGAAGCAGTAGTGCTGCACGTAGAGTTTCAGACTAAGCCAGATAGCACCATTCCTTTTAGAATGCTTGACTACCGGGTGCGCGTCTATCGTCGGTTTCCAGCTAAAACGATACGGCAGGTCGTCGTTTATCTGCGGCAGAGTCAGTCTGATTTGGTGCAGCAAACTAATTTTGAACTGGAAAATACACAGCACCAGTTTGAAGTCATTCGTCTATGGGAGCAGCCATCTGAAACATTTTTAACAGTGCCTGGTCTCTTACCCTTTGCGGTGCTTGGGAAAACGAATGATCGAGAAGCAACTTTGCGACAGGTGGCAGAGCAGCTAGAGACAATTACCCCGGGCAGTACCCAGAGTAGTCTGGTAGCCTCCACATCGATCCTATCCGGGTTAGTATTACAAGGAGAGGTGATTCGGCAAATTCTCAGGAGCGAAACGATGCAGGAGTCGGTGATCTATCAGGAGATCAAAGCTGAGGGCATTAGAGGTAAAGATTCAGGGGGTGCTGCCGATTGTTAGGATCAGCGACGGTCTAGGAAGTCCTTTACGATAGGCT
>JBARVU010000230.1:0-14706 GCA_049646425.1 Phormidesmis sp.
CCCTTATAGTGAGCCAGAACTTCTGGGGTTCGCTTACGCCTTTGAGCAAGCAACGATGGAGCGAATGCCTCCTGCTTTCTTTTCCGCTCTCGCCGGAGAAACTATCGAGTATGAGTCGGTGCCTGAACCTGGTATTGCGACTGCTCTCATTGGACTCGGTACAGTACTGGTTGGGTTCAAATACATGAAGCGCCACCAAACAATGTGAAACTCAGGAGAGCACTGCTGGCGATCGCTCTCCCGAGAAAAGCACCGATTGTCCCGATCACTCCTCATAAAAAGCCTACCGACAGCAACATATAGAGACTTCTCACAGGCGATCTCCGTTGGCCAGCAGCTCTGCCCTAATCGTTAACTTGGTAGGACGCTCGTAGGCAGCTGATCAGATGCTGCTTTGTTGTTATCGGAGGATAGAGGGCAGGCTGCTGTGGAGATTGGCAAGGCTCCAGGCAGGAGACTTCCGCATCGATGTTGGGACGGTAGAACAAGGTGATGGAATAGCGATCGCGATCACCAGCGGGTGGCGGCGGCACCACAACTCGGTGCTTAGTGGAACGGAACTGATTATTGGTCCAGCGCTCCATCAGATCGCCGTTATTCACCACTACGGTGTCAGGAATGGCTGGTGCGGATATCCATTTGCCCTCATGTAAAATTTCTAGCCCGCCCACGTCGTCCTGAAACAGCAGGGTGATGGTGCCGTAATCCGAGTGCGCGCCTGCCCGAACGGTGCCCGGCTCGACCCCGGCTTCGACCGGCGGATAGTGCAGCAGACGCACGGTGCTGTAGTGGCAGTCGTGCTGTGCGTCAAAGTGAGACTGCGGCAAGCCAAAGGCCAGGGCAAAGGCTTGCATAATCTGACCGCAGACCTCACTGCCCACCTGGTAAAACTCCAGCAGGGTTTGGTTCAACTCGGCCTGGCCGGGTAGCCATTTTTCATCCGCACCCGGCTGTTGCAACCCGATGTTGTAGGCTTCCATCAGGTCTGCCGCACCGCTGGGATCTAAGTGCTGGGTCTGCATGGCGATGTAGCCACAGTTACACTCTGGTGCAGGCCAGGGAATCCGGTTCTTAATCGCCAAGGGCAGACTGAAGAATCCTTGCGATTGTTCGAACAACTGCTTGACTAGAGCTGCTGGGACGCCGTGATTTTGCAAATAGAGAAAGCCCACATCTCGGCAGGCTCGCTGCACCTGAGCCGCGATCGCAGATTTCGCCGCTTCGTCACCCACCCAGAATTCCGCAAAGTCCACGATAGGAATGGGTAAATCAGGAGATATGGACGTGATCGCCTCGGCAGTTGTTGCAGCACTATCTGGCATAAAATCTGGCCCTTTACTATGTGGCAGGAGGGAGTTGGCAGACCACTCATTGGGCAGCGTCTAACCGTGTTTTAGCTCAAACTGCCCGCCGACTTTAGTAACGTTTAATACAGGCTGGGGATATGGGCAGTGCTACCGTCCAGAATAGGCTGGATCAAAAAGCTAGAAAGCAGTCGGCAAAGAATTTCTTCTAGCGTTAGCTGGTTTTAAGCCGACCATCTAGACAACTTGACTCGGGCGATTTGACTTATTTAGGAGGGCGAGCACCCCATGGCAGTTGACAATCAGCGATGGATTGGCATCCGGCGGCGAACGGTGTTGAAGGGAGCAGCAGGGTTTGGGGCAGCGCTACTGGCAGCGGGTCTGAAGAGCTGCACCTCGTCCGAGTCTTCGACGGCTGAGTCTGACAACCCGTCAGTGGCAACCGGTGAACCGGTCAAAATCGGCCTGGTGGCCGCCATTACGGGCGGGTCTGCCCTGTCGGGAGAAGCGATTACTCGGGGCCTCACCGTCGCGATCAATGAAGTCAACCAGAACGGCGGTGTCATGGGCGGGCGTCCCCTGGAGCTAGTCACCCGAGATGATGAGTCTACCCCGGCAAAGGGGGTTTCTGCGGCTAGAGAGCTGATTGAGCGGGAAAATGTTGCCATTGTCTTTGGCGGTATTGACTCTCCCGTATCGCTGGCGATGCTGCCGGTATTCCACGAGCTAGAAGTGCCCTATATGGGCGTTTGGGCCGCCGCTACCGGCATCACCCAAAACGACTTCGACCCCAACTATGCCTTTCGGGTATCGGCCAACGACAACATTGTGGATCGCTTTCTGATGAAGCACGTGAGCGAGACCTACGATACCGAGAAAGTTGGTCTGGTGCTGATTAACAATCCCTGGGGTGAGTCGAACGAGGCCGGTTTCAAACAGTGGGCTCCGGAATATGGCTTGGAAATTGCGGGTACCGAAAAGTTTAACGACAGTGACACCGATATGTCGGCTCAGCTCACCCGGCTGCGGGACGCCGGGGCCGGAGCCCTGCTGCTGGTAGCCAACGCTGCCCCTGGAGCGCAGATGATGAAGTCTCTAACACGGCTGGGCTGGGAGGTGCCGGTGATTTCCCACTGGGGGATCTCGGGCGGTCGTTTCTCAGAGCTGGCTGGCCCCGATGCAAACAAGGTGGTGTTTGTTCAAACCTACAGCTTTTATGGAGAGCAGGGAGCCGTGGGAGAAAAAGTGTTAAATGAACTGCAAGCGGAATTTAACCTCAGCGGTCCCAGCGAGATCCTGGCTCCCGTCGGCACCGCCAACGCCTACGATGCGCTCCACCTGACTGCCCTAGCCCTAGATACGGCAGGCACTACTGACGGTCCCGCGCTGCGCGAAGCCTTCTATGACCTGCCGACATACGAAGGACTTATCAAAACCTACGAAGACCCCTTTAGCCCTGATAGCCACGATGCCCTCAACGAGGAGGATTATATGCTGGTGCAGTGGGAGGGCAGCGAAATTGTTCCAGTCAAAGCTTAGCGGCGATTTTGATTATCCTTAATTCTGTCCTAGACCCATGTGGCCCCAACTCATCCTTTCTGGTATTGCCATCGGCAGCATGTATGGCTTGGTCGCTTTGGGCTTCCAGATGACCTACGCCGTCTCCAATACAATGAATTTCTCCCAGGGCGCCTCGGTGATGCTGGGCGCTGTGCTGTGCTATCTATTCAACATTACCTGGGGTTGGTCAGGCGCAATCTCGGTGCTTCTCACCCTGGTTCTCTCCGCCGCCTTTGGGTTGGTAGTAGAGCGCTTCGCTGTCCGTCCGTTCGCTCGTAACGGCTCTAATTCCTGGCTATTAACCACGATTGCTTTGGGAATTATCGTTGAGAACCTGGTGATGGTGACCTTTGGAAAAGAGGTACGGGCCTATCCTTCTCCTCTAGCCGAGACCCCGATCCGAATTTGGGGATTTGGGGTTTTCCCGATTGAGCTGGTGATTCCAGCGGCGGGGCTGGTGATCGCCCTGCTTACCCGGCTGGTACTCACTCGCACGCTGTTTGGCAAAGCTCTCCAGGCAGTCAGCGAAAACCATGATACGGCCAGAATCATGGGCATTCCGGTGAAGCGGATGATTGCGTTCTCCTACGCTATTTCGACTCTGCTGGCGGGTATCGGTGGCATGCTGATTGCGCCAATTACCAATGTCTCTGCCACCATGGGCACATTGCTGGGGCTCAAAGCCTTTGCCACTGCCATCATCGGCGGCCTGACAAACCCTTGGGGGGTGATGCTAGCAGGGATTCTCTACGGGGTGGTGGAATCGATTGCAGCGGGTACTCTGGGCGGCAGCTATCGCGAAATTGTTGGCTTCGCCGTCGTGATCTTAGCCTTAGCGCTACGTCCCAACGGGCTGTTTGGCGATCTGTCGGCGAAGAAGGTGTAGCGCCATGAGCCGTCTTATCTTTGGCCTGGGACTGTTAGCGATCGCGATTATCGCGACTCTACTCGCGCCCAACACCTACTATCTGTTCTTGCTGGGGATGGTTGCGATCACCACGATAGTTGGCGTGGGGCTAAATATTCTAGTGGGCCTATCGGGCCAGGTATCGATTGGTCATGCCGGTTTTTTTGCCATCGGTGCCTATGCCGGGGTGATTGCGATGACTGGGGCCGGGTGGAATTTTTGGTTTGCCTTAGGGGTGGGTGTGATCGCGGCGGCGGTTACCGGAGCGGCCCTGGCGGCGCCAGCCCTGCGGGTGACAGGACCCTACCTGGCAATGATCACGATTGCTTTTGGCATCATCGTCGAGCGGGTGCTCATCGAGTGGGTCGGCCTCACCGGGGGCTTTGGCGGCATTTCGAATATTCCTCAGCCGACTTTGTTCGGTCTCCAGCCCGCCATGCGCGACGTGGTGCTGGTGGTGATTTTAATCGCCTTTGGCTCTCTCCTATTTTTTGCAGGACTGAAGCAAAATGCTTGGGGAAAGGCATTTCAGGCGGTGCGAGATGACGAGATTGCCGCCACAGCGGTGGGACTCAATACGCTAGTAGTGCGAGTCGTGGCGTTTACGCTCTCTGCCGGATTCACTGGCCTGGCCGGAGTCTTTTTTGCGGCGGCGGTGGGCTTTATCAGCCCGGATAGCTTTACCTTCCACCGCTCGATTTTGTTTTTGCTGGTAGCAATCGTAGGAGGGCTGGGCAGCGTTGAGGGAGCGCTGATTGGGGCGGTGGTACTGGTGCTGCTGCCAGAATTCTTGCATGACTTTGCTGAATATCAGCTGCTGGTGTTCGGCGGGCTGCTGCTACTCACCCTGTGGCTGGCCCCTGACGGGGTGATGAGCTTGCTGGGTCGATTGTCCAACCGACTACCTGGCCGATTTGCTAATCTGTCTTCTGAAGGCAGACCTCCCCTTAAGCCGTTGGCCACGCCGCCCGCTCACATCCCTGCTCTAGCGGTACGGCGTCAGCGCCCGGACAGTCTTACGGTTGAGCAGGTGGGCATTCAATTTGGCGGCATCCGTGCCGTAGACCAGGTAGACCTGACGGCGACTGCTGGTCATATCACGGCTGTGATCGGCCCTAATGGAGCAGGTAAAACCACCCTGCTCAACCTAATCAGCGGCTTCTATCAAAGCCAGACTGGACAGATTATGTTGGGCCAAACCGACTTGACCCAGCTATCCAGCCTGCAAATTGCCCGGCGCGGCATTACCCGCACCTTTCAGGCGACCCGGCTGTTTAGCTCTCTCTCGGTGCTCGACAATCTGCGGCTGGCCCAGACTGGCGGGCAGCTGGGGTCGGTGCTGGGGGCGCTGACGGGTGGACTGCGATCGCGCCAATCCTACAAGCCATTGCTGGAACTGCTGGCCTTTGTTGGCTATGGCGGCGACGGGCATCAGCTGGCGGGCAGCTTGCCCTTTGTTGATCGTCGCCTGGTAGAAATTGCCCGCGCTCTGGCCACCGGCCCCGAAGTGTTGCTTCTAGATGAACCTGCTGCGGGGCTAGGCAAAGAAGATAAAGCGCGGCTGGCTGACCTGATCCGCCGGATTGCTCACGCGGGACTTAAGGTAATCCTGATTGAGCACGATATGGATCTGGTGATGGGCATTTCCGATCAGGTTGTGGTGCTCGATAGCGGCCAGCGTATCTGTACGGGCTCTCCGACTCAGGTGCAGCAGAACCCCGCCGTGCTAGAGGCGTATCTGGGAGTTTCTGACGCCAACCTGAGTCGTCCCGCTCTGCCCGATCCAGCTCCACTGCTGCAAATTCAGCAGCTTGTAACGGGCTATGACCGCCTGCGGGTGCTCCACAAGATTTCGCTGACGGTTAACCAGGGTGAGCTGGTGGCGGTGATTGGGGCAAACGGCACCGGCAAGAGTACCCTGCTAAAGACAATCAGCGGCCTGCTACCGGTCTGGTCTGGGCAGATGCATTTTGACGGTAAGGAGCTGTACGGCATTGCCAGCCACCAAATGGCAGCGCTAGGCATAGTGCTGGTACCCGAGGGACGGCAGGTATTTACGGAGCTCAGCGTGCAGGATAATCTGCGGTTGGGAGCCTTCCATCGCCGAGATTCGAAAATCGAGGCTGATATTCAGTCCGTGCTAGACCGCTTTCCTCATCTGCGACAGCTACAGGAGCAGCGAGCCGGACTGCTGTCGGGCGGTGAGCAGCAGATGCTCGCGATCGCGCGCGGTCTAATGGCTCGACCTAAAGTACTGCTGCTGGATGAACCCTCCATGGGTCTGGCTCCCAAGCTGGTGGCTTCCCTCTACAAAACCCTGGCCGGGCTGCGGGATGAAGGCATGACCATTTTACTCGTCGATCAGATGGCTACCCTAGCCCTTTCAGTCGCCGACCATGCCTATCTGTTAGAAGCTGGAGAAATTGTCCGCTCAGGCAATGCCAAGGCAATGCGGCGCGACCCCGAGATCGCCCAGGCTTATCTGGGCCGCTAGTGTGCAAATTGTAGAAGAAAGTGGAAAAGGAGATATCTCATTTAGATTATGCCGACCCCTTATCTCCTACAGATCAACGTTGGGGATGTCACTCAGCAACAGCTAGCTAAACGTGTATTTGTACTTCGCCTTGAGTAGCTTGATTACAATTTGGGTCTCGTAACGCATAATGCCAGAAACTGAGTTTAGCTTTGCATAGAATCCGAGCAGGTCTGCGTGGGTGTCAAAGTAGACGTCAATCACAATGTTGTGACGACCGGCAGTGATGGCAACAAACTGAACCTCTTCAAGCTCTGCAAGCTGTTCGGCAACCGGATCGATCCAGCCGTTTTCGATAAACAGCTGAACGATCGCTACGTGGGGCGTGCCGAAGTATTGGGGATTGGGCCAAGCCTGAATTTGAATCAGTCCTGACTGGATCAGCCGCTGAGCTCGATAGCGAGCGGTCGCCTCTGGAACATTGAGCTGCTTGCCCAACGCTTTGTAAGTCATGCGACCATCGACTTTGAGCAGGTTGATAATATCGCGATCCAATTCATCTAGGCTGATGGCCGCAGGCGAGATTTGCTGAGCTTGCGTCATAATACATTCCGGAAAAAGTAAGTTTTGTTGATTGTATTTCATCTTTCCGCAAGCCAGCTGAAAATTGTTGTGTTTGTATTAATAATCACCTTTTGTTTTAGGTCTTTTCACTAATATCCATACCAACGCTGTAAATTTGCCAGAAAAGACTGTCAATAGCGGCTTCGGTATTTTTCTGACAATTCGTATTCATGAGGCGCTATGACCCGACAGCTCATTCGCAATGCTACGGTTCTACCATTTACCTGTCAGCCCAGCGGGGAGCTAGATCTGACTGCTCAGAAAGCAGACGTTTTAATAGAAGATGATCGGATTCTGGAAGTCGCCCCTCGAATTGAAGCGGCAGCCGACACCGTTTTGGATGCTACCCATCACCTGCTGGTGCCTGGGTTTGTAGATGCCCATACCCATTCCACCCTGGGCATTCTGGAAAAGTGCGGCTATGAGGCGCTGCCGTTAGAGCTGTGGATGCTCTACCTGCCGCCCGACCAGTCCTTAGACCCACGCTTTCACTATCTGTGCGCCGCGATCGCAGGGTTAGAAGCCCTCAAGTCCGGCACCACTACCATTCAAGATGACCTGTACGGCCTGCCCTGCATGTCATCAGAGCATTTTGCTGCAATCGCCCAGGCTTATCTAGATGTAGGGCTGCGAGCGAGCCTATCGCTCCACGCGATTAACAAACCGCTGCACCATACGGTTCCCTATCTGGAGACTTACTTAGACAGTGAACTTAAGCGGAACCTGGAGCAGACCGATTGGCTATCCGACGACCAGTGGGTAGCGCTGTACCGGGAGCTGTACCGCAATTGGCAGGGTAAAGATGGGCGGATTACGACGATGCTAGCGCCCTCAGCGGCGCAGCGAGTCACCCCAGATCTCATGCACCGGATCGCAGCACTTTCTGAAGAGTATGATGTCCCAATTCATACCCACTTACTAGAGACCCGCACCCAAGCGATTACTGGCCCCGAGTTCTATAGCGAGTCAGTAGTGGCCTACGCCAAACGCCACGGCATTCTTACCCACCGCACGACCATTGCCCACGGCATCTGGCTGACCGATGACGACATTGAGCTAATTGCTGGGGCCGGGGCCACGGTGGTTCACAACGTCGTTAGCAACCATCGTTTGTGCAGCGGCATCGCCCCCGTACGGCAGCTGATGGATGCTGGAGTAAATATAGCTATCGGCACCGATGGCACCGACTCCTTTAACTTGTTCAACGTGATCAAGATGGCGGGGATGGTACATTCCGTCAGTGACCCGGACTATCGTCGCTATCCCCTGGCCCGCGATGTGTTGAAGTGGGCTACCGCAGGCGGGGCTAAATCTACCCTATTGGATCGAGATATTGGCGCGATCACGCCTGGAATGAAGGCCGACTTTGTGCTTTACGACCTGAATTCGATTAGCTTTACGCCGATGAACAATCTCCCAATTCAGCTAGTGTATGCCGAGCATGGGCAGTCGGTGCGAAAGGTATTCGTCGATGGCAAATTAGTCGTCGATGAGGGTCAGCTGTTGGGATTGAATGAAGCCGACCTGTTGGCAGAGCTACGCGAGAAAATTGAGACCTACCGGCCCCATCGCACCGCCTGGCATCAGTGGAGCGCCAAAATGCGCCCGGCGATGGATCGGATGTACGACCGGGCGATGGCTCAGCCGTTTCCAGTGAACTGCTTCACCGGCAGTTCGCCAGTAGTAAAGCCGGAGTCGGTTCAGGTTTAAACAGTCTCTATTTTTGCTCAATCTACTCACAACCCTCCACGAACAAACGGAGTAACCCCCCTAATGACCAATCGTGAAGCCCTGATAAAATTACTCTCTCGCCGTCGGTTTGTTCGCTATGCCTCCCTGGCTGCCGGGGCGATCGCAACCACTAAGCTGACCGGCTGCGCCTCTGAATCAGCCAGCACAGATACAGACGTTTCTGATAACCCCGACAGCAGCGGCAAGACTTTGAGAATTCTCTCCTGGGCAGGATATGACGAGCCAGAGGTAATCGGCCCCTTTGAAGAAGAGACTGGGGCAAAGGTAGAGTTCAAGACCTATGTAGGCGGAGAGCAAATGCTCCAGTTTTTTAACCAGTCACCGCCGGGCACCTTTGACGGGATCATTTCCGATGGGGAGTACGTGGTGAAGCTGATGGAGATTGAGGCGATCGCGCCCCTGGATGCCGCCAGTTTTGACACCCTGTCGGACTACAACGCGGTCTATAAAGATTTTTCTGGCTTCTATCAGGGCGATCAGCTGATGGCCGTGGGCACCCGCTTCGGCAACTACGGCATTGCCTTTAATACCGATTTTCTAAAGCCGGAAGCTGTGACCAGCTGGGACGTGTTGGCCCAGCCCGACCTGCAGGGCAAAGTGGGCTTCTTTGACTGGTATCTGCCCAATATGGGCAATGCTAGCCTGGCCCTGTTCCCCGACAACCCCAACCCCTACGACCTGACCGACGAGCAGCTGGTGCAGGTGAAAGACTGGCTGGTGAAAATCAAGCCCAATGTGACTTTGATTACGCCGAATATTCAGGACATCACCAACGCTTTTATCAACGAGAGCATTGTTGCCGGTCCGGTAGGAGACTGGCTGATCCAGAACGCCATTGCTGATGGTCACGACAACTTCGCCGCCGTCGTACCCCAAGAAGGATCTATTCGCTGGAGTGAGGGAGCTACCCTCTGCGCTGACAGTCAAAATCCTGACCTGGCGCTCGAATGGGTCAAATATATGAGTACCTCGGAAGCACAGGCGCGACTGGCGAATGCTAAAGCTTACAAGGGGCTTGCCCCCAATACAAAAGCAGTAGATTTCCTCAGCGAAGAAGAGAAAGAACTGCTGGGCTATATTCCTGACCCCGACAACCCCGGCAAGACCATCATGGAATCACAGCTAGAGCGATCGCGTGCCCGTCAGCTGCCGGTCAATCAGCCAGAGCAGGTTTGGCAGGACTATTACAACGAATTCAAGACTAGCTAGGCCCTTATGAAACAGCTTGCTTTCCAGTCGACCATTGCCCCTCCCGCCCCACTGGCCGCTGTCGCCGAAGATCTAGAGCTATGTCAGATCTCTAAGTTCTACGGCCCCTTACAGGTGCTGCACAACATCAACCTAACCGTAAAGCCAGGGGAATTTGTCGCCATTATGGGACCCAGCGGCTGTGGTAAAACCACCCTGCTGCGAATTATTGCCGGGCTGGAGGGGATTTCTTCAGGAGCGATTCGACTGCGCGGCGATGAGATCACCCGGCTGCCGGTCAACCAACGCAATACGCCGATGGTATGGCAGAACTTCGCTCTTTTCCCCCATCTAAACGTGCGGCAAAACATCGCCTTCGGCCTGACCCTGAGCAAACACCGCAAGGCTGAGGTGAATCAAAAAGTACAGATGATGGCTTCGTTGATGCACCTGGAAGAACTGCTCCAGCGCCGGATTAGTCAGCTCAGCGGCGGGCAGAAGCAGCGGGTTGCAATCGCGCGGGCGCTGATCACCAAACCGCCAATCTTACTCCTAGATGAACCGATGAGTGCCCTAGACCCTCATTTGCGAGTGCGGATGCAGGGAGAGCTAAAGCGGCTACAGCGAACTTTAGGTATCTCTTTTGTCTACATCACCCACAATCAAAATGAAGCCTTTTCCATGGCCGACCGGATCGTCGTGATGAATCAAGGGCATATCGAACAGATTGGTACCCCTGCTGAGATCTATACCCAGCCGACGACGCATTTCATCGCGGAGTTCGTTGGTAACAACAATCTATTTGATGGTGAAGTTACGGCAGCTGACGCGGACACCATTGCTGTTCAATGTCCTCAAGGTAAGATTCGCGCCCGGGCAGGGCAGCCCCGATCTTTGGGGGATAGCGTCACGGTAGTGGTACCTGCCGACCGCATTACCCTGAGCCCTGAGGCGACGCAGACGGAGAATACCATTCAGGCGACTCTCAGGGGGCGAGAGTTTATGGGCTCTCAGGTGATTTATCTTCTAGAAACGGCTACCGGCTACGAGGTGCGGGTGATTCGCCAGGAGCTGTTCAGCCGAAGCCTGTCTCTGGAAGTTAACGCTGAGCTTTACCTGTCTTGGCACACCGAAGATACCGTACTTCTAGGCGAGCGGAGGTAGTTACGATGCGAACCTCCCGTCCTCAGACGAGCTGGACGCCGGATGAGACCAGCGCCCTAAAGTATCTTTGTCTAGCGCCAGTCATCCTGTACGACAGCTTCTTTTTCCTACTGCCGCTGGTGTTCTTGATCTGGATCGGCTTCTGGTCTGTGGAAAACTATCAGGCGGTGCCGGGGTTTTCTTTAGCGAACTACAGCGATATTTTTAGCCAGTTTTTCACCCGGTCTCGCTATGTCTTTGCGATCGCGCAGTCGCTCTGGGTAGCCATCACAACGACACTTCTAGGACTGCTGCTGTGCTACCCCTTTACCCTAGCGCTGGTGTTCACCGTGCCAGAACGGCTGCAGCGGTTTGCGCTGGTGTTTGCGATCGCACCCTTCTGGACCAGCTACATTCTGCGCCTCTATGCTTGGCAAACGGTGATTAACACCAACGGGTTGCTCAATACGGTGCTCATGCGGCTGGACTGGATTGACAGACCATTAGAGATTATCTTCACCCAGACTGGCACCCGGATTGGGCTGATCCACTACCTGGCCCCGATTATGATTTTAATTCTCTATCTGGTCATCCGCAGCATCGATAAAACTCTGCTGAGCGCTTCTAAAAATCTGGGCGCAACAACTTGGCAAACCTTCTGTCGGGTACTGCTGCCCCTGAGTAAGCCTGGTATCGTCTACAGCGCCGTATTTGGTGCCATCATCAGCCTAGGAGACGTACTTTCAGGCATTGTTTTAGGCGGCGGCACGGGAAAATCTCTTTTAGGATCGTTTCCACTCTTTTCGACCGTCATTCTAAATGAATACGCGGCCTCGACGAATCTGCCCCGCACCTCAGCCCTGGCGACCCTGCTGATTTTAATCATGACGGTGATTTTGGCAACCGGTATGAATTTTGCTGCCGTAGAGAAATAACGGAGGAATGAACCTTATGCACAACCAGTCCTGGCTAAGTCGAACCCTTGCCGTTGGCAGCTGGATTTACCTGGTGATCGGCTATGTCCTGCTAATGCTGCCCATCCTGACCCTGGTTATCTTTTCCTTTGAAACCTCTCGCTTCCCCACGTTCCCCTGGACAGGCTGGACCTGGGACTGGTATCGGCAGCTGTTCAACGATGGAGATCTGATTCAAGCCCTGCGGGCCAGCCTGATCGTGTCGCCCGCCGCCGCTGCCATTGCGACGGTTCTTGGCTTCTTTGGAGCCTATGCTCTAAACCGATTTGAGTTTTTTGGAAAGCAACCCCTGTCGGTAGTTTTGATCGTACCGATTTTGGTGCCGCCGCTGATTTTGGGCGTGGCCTTTTTAGGATTGCTTTCTCGCTTTAACTTGCAGGGACAGCTGTATAGCATTTTGCTGTGTCACGTGGTGATTTTGCTGCCAACCGTGATCGCGCTCATTACCCTGCGCCTGATGCAGATGCCCAAAGCCATCGAGCAGGCCGCCTGGAACCTGGGAGCGACGGAATGGCAGGCGCTACGGCGAGTGGTATTGCCCTGGGCGATGCCGGGTATTGCCGGAGCGTTTCTGCTGGCGTTTACGTTCTCCTTCGATGAGTTTGTGATTGCCTGGTTTGTTTCTGGCTTTGAACCCACGCTGCCCGTGGCAATCTACAACTTTCTAGGTTCAAATCTCTCTCCCTCACTCAACGCCATCGGCACCATCGTGTTCTTAATCTCGGTTCTGCTGTTGATTGGCGTTGAAATACTGCTGATTCCAATGCTGTTGAGCCCGTCCAAGTCTGCTCGCTGATTTTGCTGTAGTTCTAAACTGTTACCATTCGAACCATCATGACCACATCTCAATATCTAATCAAACAGGCCACCGTCCTGCCGTTTACCCTCCAGCCCGACGGGGCGCTAGATCTGGAGCCGCGAGTTCAAGATGTGCTGATTGAGGGAGATCGGATTACTCAGGTGGCCGACTGTCTGGAAGCGACCTCCGACTCAGTAACCGTCGTCGATGCCCGTGACCAACTGCTGATACCTGGGTTTGTCAATGCCCATGCTCACTCAGTCGAGATTCTAGAGAAAGGCCGCTATGAGGCGATGCCCTTAGAAGTCTGGATGCTCTATACCTATCCACCCCTAAAGAAGAAGCATCTCAGCCCGCGAATATGCTATCTAAGAACGATGCTGGGAGCGCTGGAAATGGTGAAGTCAGGCGCGACGACAATTCAGGATGACCTGATTGAGCTGCCCTATGTGACGCCCGAGATTTTTGCTGCCGTCGCTCAGGCTTATCTCGACATTGGCCTGCGAGTGAGCCTGACGCTCCACGCGATCAATCTGCCGCTATACAAAACAATTCCCTACTTGGAAGACTTTCTGCCGAGCGATGTCCGGCAAGATTTAGATTCGATGAATGGGCTCTCAGATAAAGACTGGCTGGGCCTTTTCAAAGATCTCTATGCCAGATGGCAGGGCAAAGACGGGCTGATTACTTTAGCCCTCGCTCCGTCTGCACCCCAAAGGGTGACACCAGACCTGATGCATCAGATCGCCGATCTCTCCGAAAGTTTTGACCTGCCGATTCACACTCATATGCTGGAAACCAAGACGCAGGCGGTGACCGGCCCTGAGTTTTATGGCCCGGGCGAATCGGTGGTCAGCTATGCTCAGCGCCATGGCATTCTCACCCACCGCACCGCGATCGCCCACGGTATCTGGCTCACCGACCGCGATGTCGAGCTGATTGCCGAGGCTGGGGCGACCATAATCCATAACGTCGTCAGCAACCATCGACTGTGCAGCGGTATTGCCCCGATCCGGCAGCTGATGGATGCGGGGGTGAATATTGCTCTCGGTTCCGACGGCATGAGTTCTAACGATTCCTTCAATATGTTTGACGTGCTGAAGATGGCCGGGCAGGTTCATTCTGTTACCCATCCCAACTATTCTCGCTATCCCCGCGCTAAAGATGTGCTGAAGTGGGCGACCTATGGCGGAGCCAGGTCAGCTTTGTTGCAGGAACAGGTCGGCGCGATCGCGCCTGGAATGAAGGCCGACTTTGTGCTCTACGACCTCAACACCACCAGCTTCATTCCTCGGGGCAATCTACCCATTCATCTACTCTACGCCGAGCATGGCCAATCGATCCGTAAGGTGTTTGTCAACGGTGAACCAGTCGTAGCTGACGGCAGTGTGTTGAAAGTCGATGAATCTGCTCTGCTAAGCGAACTTCAGGAACTGCTAAGCGAGTATGAAGGAGAGCGGGTAGAAACCTATCGTCAGGCCGAACGGATGATGCCCGCCATTGAAGCTACCTACGAGAAAGCGATGGCTCAGCAGCTGCCGATTGAACGCTTTACCCGAATTGAAAAGGGATAGAAGAATACACCGACCACTTCATGTTGCCGTGTTATCAATAGCCGCTGTAGCCTTCAAATTGTGAGTAGAGTGAAGAGAATGGGAATTTCGCGTCGTCAGTTTATACAGGGAACCGCTACCGCTGGAGTCGTGCTCTCTACTAGTAGCCTTGGCAAAAATCGCCCGCATACTAATATAGTAAGCGCCACCGAATTGCTCGCACCGGGTAGCATCGTAGAAGCTAGCGAACGGCTACGAGCAGGTTCTCTGAGCGTAGTGGATCTGACTGAGCACTATCTTGCCTGCATCAGAGAGGTGAATCCTCAACTCAACGCTTTTATCACGATTGCAGAAGACGAGGCGTTAGAGAGTGCCGCCGCGCTAGACGCAGAACTACAGCAGGGCCAAGATAGAGGGCCACTGCACGGT
>JBARVU010000231.1:0-9969 GCA_049646425.1 Phormidesmis sp.
CCGTGAACCCGGTGGCTATAAACCGCGCAGGCTGCCCCTCTCGACCCAGACATCTCCACGAAAGAGACCGGAACCCTAGAAGCAAATATTTTTTAACTGTGCTCGTACTGTAGTAACAATGTCTATCAATTAAAAGTGTCGTCTGATACGGAGTAGGATAATTTCTTCCTTTTGTCAAGATGACATCACTTTTGAAAGCGGTTGCGATCACTTGACCAATGCCAAGAAAGTGTTTTATAGTTAGCCCCAATACAAAATGACTTCTAGGGTTCCGATCAGGGTTTTAACGAATCGTTTTAACCGGGGTGTCTGGTCCGAGAGAGGTCGAGTTAGCAATTCCAAGCTAGCTTACACGGCGGGATAAAAGCCCGGGAGAAATTTTAGCAGCGGCTGTCGCTTCTAAATATCTCCTGGGCTTTTGCGTTGGGGTTAAGAAGCGATTCTTAGCCTTCGATGGTTTCTCCCTGCTGTAACATTGTTGAGTGAAATTTAAGGCTTTCCTATGACGACCGACGCTTCCAACAATCCGACCTTTCAAAATCCCGATGGCCTCTCCGAAGCCCAGCGAGCACTAGATTTGGAAACCCGCCTGCCGCTGACCGGCTGGCAGCAGGAAGTTTCGCAGGGGCTGACCTTCGGCCTGGAGGCAGCTGAGAGTATTCGCGATCGCACTATCTCCACTTTCTCCCGAGGAGAACTGCCTCACTACGCGGGTATCAATACCTTCCTCAAAGCCCCCTACATAGAAGATGTTCGCCTGGTCGGTAACTATGATGTGGCCATCGTCGGCGTCCCCCACGATTCGGGCACGACCTATCGCCCCGGCACCCGCTTCGGCCCTCAAGGCATTCGCAAAATTTCGGCCCTGTATACGCCTTACAACTTTGAACTCGGCGTTGACCTGAGAGAACAGATTAAGCTCTGCGATGTCGGCGATATTTTTACCATTCCCGGCAACAACGAAAAGTCTTTTGATCAAATTTCCAAAGGGATTGCCCACGTCTTCAGTTCAGGCGCACTCCCGATTCTCTTAGGCGGCGATCATTCTATCGGTTTTCCGACCGTGCGCGGCATCTGCCGTCATCTGGGCGACAAAAAAGTGGGCATCATTCACTTTGATCGCCACGTCGATACGCAAGAAACCGATTTGGATGAGCGGATGCACACCTGCCCCTGGTTTCACGCCACGAATATGGCCAACGCCCCTGCGAAAAATCTGGTGCAGCTTGGGATTGGTGGCTGGCAGGTGCCTCGCCCTGGCGTCAAGGTCTGTCGGGAGCGCGACACCAACATTTTAACCGTGACCGATATTATGGACATGGGGCTAGACGCAGCGGTAGACTTCGCGATAGACCGGGCCACCGATGGCACCGACTGCGTTTGGATCAGCTTTGATATCGACTGCATTGATGCGGGCTTTGTTCCCGGAACCGGCTGGCCTGAACCGGGCGGACTGTTGCCCCGCGAAGCGCTCTATTTGCTCGGTAAAATTGTGGCCAGAGCGCCCGTCTGTGGCATAGAAGTCGTGGAAGTCTCGCCGCCGTACGATGTCAGCGATATGACGGCGCTGATGGCCACTCGGGTCATTTGCGATGCAATGGCGCACCTGGTGCTTTCTGGCCAACTGCCGCGTCAGCAAAAGCCCGACTACATTCACGATGAAGCGAATATGCATGTGGATGAGGCTTGGTCATAAATGATCGGGGGTAATGTCCAAGTTGTTCGAGTAGCTAATATTCTAAGAAGCTGCGAACAAGCGGATGTCTCCCCCCTTGATCAGTCCTGATAGGTCGCTTGAACCTTGGCAATGTCTGTGTAGAGCGGTGTGAAGCTTTCGAGCAGCTGTATGTAGAGGGGCAAGATAGTCTGATAGCGGCTGACATTTTGAGCGATGGGCTGGTGGCGATCGCTCTCCCCCACCAGCTCCGATACCTGCGTCAGGTCAGAAATTCGGCCAAGCGCGTAAAGGCCCAAGACGGCTGCCCCAAAGCAAGAGCTTTCATGCACTTGAGGCACCATCACCGTCCGGTCGAATATATCTGCCAGCATCTGCCGCCAGAGCGTGGAACGGGCAAAGCCACCAGACGCCTGAATGCTTTTGGCGGGGCCGATGACTTCTTCGAGCGCGGTGAGAACGGTGTATAGATTGTACACAATGCCTTCTAGCACAGCCCGAATCATATGGGCTTTGGTATGGTTCAGTCCTAAGCCAAAAAAGCTGCCTCGGGCGTTGGCGTTCCAAAGGGGCGATCGCTCGCCAGCCAGGTAAGGGTGAAAAATTAGCCCCTCAGAGCCAGCGGGGATGGTGGCCGCGATCGCCGTCAGCATATCGTAGGGATTTTGGTCTAGTAGTCTAGCGGTATCTGCCTCAGTCGGCGCCAGGTTTTCGCGCACCCAGCGTAAAACAATCCCACCGTTGTTGACTGCCCCACCAATCACCCACCGCTCAGGCGTCAGCGCGTAGCAAAACAGTCGCTCTTTTTGATCCGTTTGGGGTCGCTCCACCATGGCTCGCAGCGCCCCACTTGTGCCTAGCGTAATCGCGACGGTGTCTGGCGTCGTCGCACCTACGCCCAGATTTCCCAAAGCCCCATCGCTGGCCCCAATCACCACCGGCATCGTGGCAGGCAGGCCCATGCTGCTGGCGATCTCCGGCACCATCGAGGTGAGAATGTGAGTGGTTGGCACCAGTTGCGACAATCGTCTGGGGGCGATCTCAGCCAAGCTCAGGGCTTCCTCATCCCAGTCTAGGGTATGCATATTGAACAAACCGCTGGCGTTCGCAATGGAATAGTCCACCACATACTGCTGGCACCAGCGGTAGATCATATATTCTTTGATAGAGATGAACTTTGCCGCCCGCTGAAATATCTCTGGCTTTTCGTTGCGCAGCCACACTAGCTTTACCAGGGGTGACATAGGATGCAGCGGCAGTCCAGTCCGGGTATACAGGGCGTGGGTGTCGCAGTTTTGTCGGATTGTGTTTACCCAGGGCGCACTGCGGCGGTCTGCCCAGGTAATACTGTTGGTTAGCGGTACTCCATGCTGATCGACCGCGATCAGGCTGTGCATCGCCGTGCTAAAGGACAACCCAATCAGCGTTTTTGCCTGCTCTGGATGAGCACATATCAGTGTCCGCACGCTGCGCACGACTGCCTGATAGATATCTTCTGGATTTTGTTCTTGTACCCCTGCTTGAGGCGACAGGAGCAGATAGCTTACTGAGCACTGATCAACAGCGGTGCCAACGGTATTAAACAGAATTACTTTAGTACTGGTAGTACCGATGTCTATGCCGATAATATGTTCGAGTTTAGTCATAGTGTTTGAGTTGACCTTAGACAAAAGAGTATGTTTTTCAAAAAACAACTTCACAAAGCGATCCTCACCTATGCTATTCTGCTTTTTGAAAATTACGTAGGTGCAGTGCTGAGAACTTTCCTGATCGCTCGTGAAATTCTTTTCAGTGGGGAGTGCTGATGACATCAGGATCGTTAGGCAGTCAGCGCGTACAGGTACGGCAGGAGATTGAGCTGGCAGTCTCTCACACGGCTGGGGCCTTGCCTACTCTGGTATTTTTGCATGGGGCTTGGGTAATCGCTATAGTTGGCGAGCTCAGTATGAATTTGCCCAGGCTCAAGGATGGGAGGCGCTCACCTACGACTTAGCCGGACATGGCGAATCGTCTGCTGATAGGCGCTACTCTATCGGTCGTCATCAGGGCGATTTGCAGCGGTTGCTCAAGCATTTTCACATCAGCTCGCCAGTGCTTTGCTGCCATAGCTATGGGGTACCCATTGGCCTGAAGTGATTGCACCGTCATCCGGTTAAAGGGCTGGTGCTAGTCGCAGGCGGCACGCATGATCTAGCGACCTGGTGGGAGATTCCGCTGATGAAGGCTTTAGAATGGGGGGACCAGGCATCTCTACCATTGGCCCTGGCTACAAAAAACAACAAAACCCGTCTCCAGCCAACACGATCATGCGACGATTGAACGCTTTCTCGATGAGAGCCCAATACCGACTGAGGTCGCGCCCTATGAAGCACTGAAGATTTTTTGGGGCTACAACTTTTTCCATCGTCGCCGTCATCCGCTCAGCGTCCCGGTGTTGATAATCAGCAGTGGTCAAGATTCTATGTTCAGTCAGCAGCTACCACCACCGGCAAAGCTTAAAACAGGACTCGCGCATGTTTGTTCCTCTCTATCTCCCTAGTTTTCTCTTTACCCTCTAATAGGAGATTAGCTGCACACGCAACCAGCGGAGCACCCTGAAGCACTCCGCTGTAATTGTCTATTTTCAGGCATCTGCCCAAATTTAGGTGTCTAAACTGACTCTAGCTACTGCTTCTATCTAGCACCTCATAGCGTCGCTGCTGCAATCGTGAAAGAGACTGCCCATCCTGTTGTGACATAGCTGAGGTTTCCAAGCCTCGGCTGTTTGTCGGCTCGTTAGCCATAGGATCTTGTGAACCAGAATCAGGATCTTGTGAACCAGAGTACACTTGCTCTGAGTAAGGGTCGCTAGCGTCTATACCGATTCTATCCGTTTGATTTGACTCATTCTGAGCGGGCGTTTGAGTAGTACGAGTCGTTTGACCGTTTTGCATGGTCTCGCTGTTGTTCATTTGGCCATTATTCATAGTCTCTTGCGAGCCTGAATAGACCTGCTCTGAATAGGGATCGCTGGCATCTATCCCAATTCTATCAGTCTGGTTTTGATCAGCTTGCGTAGCAGGCATTTGAGTTTGCCCATTTTGCATCGTTTGTGCCTGTGCAGGCAGCATTAGTCCGCCGCCGACGGCAAAAGCAGCTATAGAGACAAGATATTGCAATTTAATCTTCATGGAGAGATTCCTGGTTGAAATGTATGAATGAGATATCGAATCAAATTCATCCGTGTGAAACACCGCTTTCGGTGTGTTGTACACTACAGTGACACTTTAAAAAGCAGACTGTCTGCTTCAGAAGGGATAGCTTTTGGGATGAATTTATAACTTGCTCTCTCTATAGAAATGGATTCCTGACGATTCTGATTTGAGACAACCGCTTTCAGACGCCGCCGTGAGAACGTTTCCAAGCATCTCTTCAGGTCGTTATCTTAAGAGGAAACAACCACCTCGGAAAAATCAAAGGCAAATAGCCCACAGTTGCACACAGAATCTTTATGGTTTAGCCTTGAGCTACACCCCCCAATTTTTCGCCCGCCTCAGGCAAAACGCCCATGTCTACCGTGCAGACAGCAAAACGTCAGCTCCAGAAGCTCAAAAAAGCACATGCTTTTGTAGCGCCTATTGTCATTATCCCCCTCATTTTGACCCTGGTCACCGGCTCGATCTATCAGGCGCTTGAGCTATTGGGTAAAGCAGATAGCGCTAGATGGTTAATGGGGGTTCATAAAGGCCACTTTGGGCCAGTGAATTTAGAAGCGGTCTATCCATTCTTGAATGCGTTCGGTCTATTATTTATGGCCGTGACGGGTGGCACAATGTGGCTAGAGCTCAGGCGCATTCGCACGCACGGCGGCAGAAGCTAGCTGGGCATAATACGCAGCCTGAGATCCCAGTCGTCTCATCTGGCCACCCAATGACTCCTCAATAGACTGTGTGCTCATGCGTTCAGGTTGGAGCCCACTATCGCCTAGGAGTCCTCATATTGAGGGTACGTGTTTAGCGTCTATGTTCAATTTCGCGAAAAGAGCAACCACCGAGGGGTGCTCCGGCTGGGTTGATAAGATTGTTTTTATTCACCTGCTTATTTTCCAGGTATGGTCTTCTGCTAAGCGCAAGAGTGACTGATGATAGTCTTCTAGAGACTCGCGATGGCCAATGCTAACATAAGCAGTTTTTGCTGCGGCTAAATGGCTGTAGAGCTGTTCTTCGTTCGTACGATCCAAAGCGCTGGTCGCTTCGTCTAAAAGGGTATAGGCAGGTTGATGAATAAGCACACGAGCAAAGCTAAGACGCTGTTGTTCTCCTAAAGAGAGTACGTCGCCCCATTCTTCTATCGTGTCAAAGCCGTGATCGTAGCGTTCGGCTAGATCTGACAGATTGACTTGCTGGAGTACTTTAGTGAGCTGTGTGTCGGTCACTTTTGTGTCGGGGTAGGGATACAGCACCTGTTGTCTGAGGTTGCCAAGCACCATGTAGGGTTTTTGGGGTAAAAACAATAGATCTTGAATATCGGGTCTGAGGATGGTGCCTGTGCCGGACTGCCAGAGACCGGCGATCGCTCGCATCAAAGAACTTTTGCCGCACCCACTTGGCCCCATGATTAAGAGTGACCCCGACTGCTCCAAGGTCAGCGAAAGGTTCTCAATCAGGGTTCTCTGATAGTTAGGCGTTTGGAGCGTCAGGTTGTCGAGTGCTAGCGTTGGTGATGCCTCGATCAAAATGACAGGTGAACTGGCTTCTCTATTGGCCCCTGCAGTCGTTTCAGCTGCTGATTTTGTTTCGACTTCCAGGGAGGCAGCTAAGACGGGGAGTGCTTCCGAATTTTCTTTATCTTCGAGCTTAACAGGACTTTCGACATCGCTAATCGCGTCAGAAAAGTCATAAAGTCTGTCAATACCAGCGCCAAAGGCCGTTAGAGATTGCAGGCGAGCGACGATCACGTTGAGGGAAAAGAAAACGCGAATGAATGCGCCCTGCGCTTCGCTGACCTTGCCAACCTCAACCTCCCCACTGAATACGCCGGGAGCCACTACAATCGCAGGCAGGACAAAAGGAATAAATTCATAGAAGTTGGTCAGGCCGTTGAGCGCCAGCTCCCAGCTCAGCAGCTTTTTATAGTTGTCAAAAGCGGCGATGAACCGGTCTTTAATTTGCCCAGACTCCTGCCCTTCCCCTTGGTAAAAGGCGATCGCCTCTGCATTCTCCCGTACCCGCACCAGGCTAAAGCGAAAGTTTGCCTCTTTTTTGAGCTGCTCAAAGTTCAGCTTCACCAGCGGCTGACCAAAGACGCCAATCGTCAGCACCGTACCTGCCACCGCATAGATCACCAGAAACAGCACCAGCTCTCTAGAAATTCCCCACAGGACACCGCTAAAGGCAATGATCGACAAGACCGACTCAACGGCCACCAAGACCAGAGTCAGCGACTCTTGGGTAAAGCTCCGTACGTCTTCAGCGATTCGCTGGTCTGGGTTGTCAATGTCAGACTTGAACTGGTTGATGTTGTAAAAGGCGCGATCTCGAAAATATCTGTCGATAAAGCTATTGGTGAGCCAGCGCCGCCAGGCCAGGCCGAGGCGATCGCGCAAAAAGGTATAGCCCGCTAGCAACGGCGCATACACGACCAAAATGCCGAGGAAAACCCCTACCGTCTGCCAAAAGCGGCTCTCACTTCGAGCCGATAGCGCCGAAATCAGCTCGCCTCGCTGGGTATTTAGCAGGACACTCAGCCCCGTATAGCCCAGCAGCAGCAGCACAATCAGCAGCAGCAGCCCTCGCGCCTTCCACTTGTCTTCGCCAAACCAGTAGGCTTTTGCGATCGCCCAAAACCGTCTGAATACTTTGAAGTTGAATCTTTCCATACACCTTGAGCGGTTGGGCAGCTATCTCTAGAGGCGACCAGTCAGCCTAGAGAATCCCAATGGTACCGTTTGGGCTGGCCTCAGCGCTCTACCGGTTGGTCTATCAGGCAACTGCTCTACGTTGTTTAATCCAACTCCGGTAGTCAGCAAAGTTGAGATCGCTACAAGCACCAACGTTTCGGGTCAAAGTCGGCGAGCTGCTCGATAATCTCGTCGGCCTGCGCGTAAAGCTGCCGGTTCATATGCGCAGCCGGGACGGCGACCACCGACATGCCTGCTCGCCTGCCCGCTTCTACCCCCGCTGGCGAGTCTTCAAAGACCAGACAGTTGGCGGGATCTGCGCCTAGTCGCTGCGCTGCAACTAGAAAGCTATCGGGAGCGGGCTTACTGCGCTTGACCGCCGGATCGCTGCCCAGCACAATCGCCTGAAAAATGGCTAGCCAGTCCTGATAGCGCTGCGTTTTGAGATTGAAGGTGACGGCGGCTGAGCTGGTGGCGATCGCCTGAGGCAGCCCCAACTTGGCAAAGCGCTGGGTGATCTCCATCGCGCCGGGCATCGGCTCTGCCTGAGGCAACAGATCATAAATCAGCTGATCGCGCGCCTCCATATGCGCTTGAGCCGTCAGCGGCAGATCCAGATCGTCTACCAGTATTTGAGCACACGCTAGCGCCTGACGGCCCATGATTTTGCGATGCAGCGCTGGGGTAAAGGCTTTTCCGTAGCGGCGGGCGATCGCGCTATACACCTGGCAGTAAATCGGCTCGGTATCCAACAGCAGGCCGTCAAAATCGTAAATGAGGTGAGTAATCTGTGGCATGGCCCAAAGAACGTAGGTTTGGTAGGCTAAACCTGATTAACAGGCTAAGGAAAGGCTATCATTTCAAGTACATTTGGTGAGAGACCATGAAGACTGCTGCACAACCCGCTATTCTGCCGCTCTTTCAAGCACTGGCTGATGGCTATCGTGTTCAGGTTATTGAACTGCTGCGCGACCAAGAACTCTGTGCCTGCGATATTGCCAAGCACCTGGGAATATCGCAGTCCAAGCTTTCCTTTCACCTCAAAACGCTGCGAGAAAGCGGGGTTATAGAAGGTAGGCAGGAAGGTAAATGGATTTACTACCGTCTGAACTTGCAGCAGTTCATCATCCTAGAGCAGTACATCGCAGAATTTCGCCGGTTCAGCCCAATTTTGCCCGCTTGAGTTTGTCCTGACTGAACTTGGCTCATTAATTTTTATTGAACTCATTTGGCCGAAAATGTCGCGCTAGCGACTTGACATTTCAATTTAGTTTGAAATAATAAGCTTGGAATCCAGGTTAGGGAATTTCCCATGGTACGAGTTGCAATCAATGGATTTGGTCGGATTGGACGGCTAGTTTTACGAGCGGCGTGGGGCTGGCCTGAGCTGGAATTTGTTCATGTCAATGAGATCGAAGGCGGAACGGCAGCGGCAGCTCACCTATTGAAGTTTGATTCGATCCATGGGCGGTGGCCGTTAGATGTGGAGGCAGCGGGCCAGGAAAAATTTTTAATCGATCAGCAGCCAGTGAGCTTTAGCGAATACAAAACGCCAGACGAAGTGCCTTGGGAAGATCTCGGGATTGACATGGTATTGGAGTGTTCGGGCAAGTTTCGGACGCCAGAACGGTTAGCAGCTTATTTCAAACGAGGCGTGAAAAAGGTGATCGTGGCTGCGCCCGTGAAGCAAGACGCCCTTAATATTGTCATGGGGATTAATGACAACTTGTACAACCTGGATGAGCATCACTTATTAACTGCCGCTTCTTGCACAACAAACTGCCTAGCGCCTGTGGTGAAAGTGATCCACGAGGGACTAGGCATTCGACATGGGGTGATTACGACAATCCACGACATCACGAATACTCAAACGATTGTCGATGCCCCTCACAAAGATTTGCGGCGAGCGCGGGCAAATAGCTTGTCTCTCATCCCGACGACAACGGGCTCGGCAACGGCAATTACCACAATTTTTCCTGACCTGACGGGTAAGCTCAATAGCCTGGCTGTCAGAGTGCCTTTACTGAACGCTTCGCTGACGGACTGCGTGTTCGAGGTGAACACACCGACTACCGTGGAGGAGGTTAACCACTTGTTCAAAGCGGCAGCGCAGGCAGACCTTAGCGGCATTTTAGGATACGAAGAACGTCCGCTGGTTTCAGTAGATTACAAAGACGATCCGCGCTCGTCAATCATTGATGCGCTCTCTACGATGGTGGTCGACGATACGCAGGTAAAAGTGCTGGCCTGGTACGACAACGAGTGGGGCTATGCTAACCGCATGGCAGAACTGGCCCGAAAAGTAGCGCGGTCGCTTGTCTAATTGCTTGCTTAATTTCTTGGCCTCTCGGATCTAGCTGCAATGGTTCAACAACTGTAAGGGATCTTATCTTTATGGACTCTCCACCCCCTACTG